>DATMJH010000214.1:0-3375 GCA_035554015.1 Mycobacteriales bacterium | reverse complement strand
GCCCTCGCCCGCGCAGCGACGGGTCGACCCACACGCCCTGCACCTGACAGGCGTAGGCCGACGCCGCGCCGACCTCGGCCTTGAACACCACCCGGCCGTGCTCGATCCGGGCGAACGCGCGGCCGGCCGTGACCAGCTCGGCGACCCGCGCCCGGTACATGGCGCCGCCGTCACCGGCCAGCGGCGAGACGCCGATCTCCTCGGTGAACATCGCGACGCACGCCGGCAGCACGACGTCGAGCTCGTCGGGACGCACCCGGCGCACCGCCGGGTCGGGCGGCACGAGCGGAGCGCCGTCGAGGGCCATGAGCGGCTGGGCCGCGCGCACGTCGCGGGCCGGTCCCCAGTGCGGGCGCAGCAGCTCCCACATCGGGTCGACCTGCCCGGACGGGCCGACGATGGAGGAGCACCGGCGTCCGGTGCGCCGAGCCCGGTCGGCGAACGCGCGGACGGCGGCCGGGCCCGCCTGCACCGGGACGAGGTTCGCGCCGGACCAGCACAGCGCCTCGAGCCGCCCGCGCGGCCCGTAGCCCCACAGCTCGGCCCCGGACGGCCAGGCGTCGAGGCCGGCCGACTCGACCCGCGCGGCGACGAAGACGTCGGTCACCGGGTCGCGCGTGAGCACCGCGCGCACGTCGTGGAGGTCCGCGGGTCCGAGGACCCGTGCCTCTCCGCCCGTCCGCAGCACCGCCGGAGCCTAACCGCGCGGCTAGGAGGAGACGCCCACCGCGGGCTCGCCGGACGGGCCGTCGTACTGCTCGGCCAGCCGCAGGGCTTCCTCGATGAGGGTCTCGACGATCTGCGCCTCGGGCACGGTCTTGATGACC
Source organism: Mycobacteriales bacterium (assembly GCA_035554015.1). Taxonomy (GTDB): domain Bacteria; phylum Actinomycetota; class Actinomycetes; order Mycobacteriales; family SCTD01; genus DATLGD01. The sequence continues at coordinate 2,548 of DATMJH010000214.1, read as the reverse complement.
TCCCCCTTGACGAAGATCTGCCCCTTGCCGTTGCCCGACGCCACGCCGAGATCGGCCTCCCGCGCCTCACCCGGTCCGTTGACGACGCAGCCCATGACGGCGACGCGCAGCGGCACCGTCAGGCCCTCGAGACCGGCGGTCACCTGGTCGGCCAGCGTGTAGACGTCGACCTGCGCCCGGCCGCAGGACGGGCACGACACGATCTCGAGACCGCGCTGACGCAGGTTCAGCGACTCGAGGATCGCCAGGCCCACCTTGACCTCCTCGACCGGCGGCGCGGACAGCGAGACGCGGATGGTGTCGCCGATGCCCTCGGCGAGCAGCGCCCCGAACGCGACCGCCGACTTGATCGTGCCCTGGAAGGCCGGGCCGGCCTCGGTGACGCCGAGGTGCAGCGGGTAGTCGCACTGCTGCGCCAGGAGCCGGTAGGCCTGCACCATCACGACCGGGTCGTTGTGCTTGACCGAGATCTTGATGTCCTGGAAGCCGTGCTCCTCGAACAGCGAGCACTCCCACAGCGCCGACTCAGCCAGCGCCTCGGGCGTCGCCTTGCCGTGCTTCTCGAGCAACCGCTTGTCGAGCGAGCCGGCGTTGACGCCGATGCGGATCGGGACGCCCGCCGCCTGAGCGGCCCTGGCGATCTCGCCCACCTTGTCGTCGAACTTCTTGATGTTGCCGGGGTTGACGCGCACGGCCGCGCAGCCGGCGTCGATGGCGGCGAACACGTAGCGGGGCTGGAAGTGGATGTCGGCGATGACCGGGATCTGCGACTTGCTCGCCACCGCCGGGAGCGCCTCGACGTCGTCGGTGTCGGGCACGGCGACCCGCACGATCTGGCAGCCCGACGCCGTCAGCTCGGCGATCTGCTGCAGCGTCGCGTTGACGTCCGCTGTCTTCGTCGTCGTCATCGACTGCACGCTGATCGGCGCGTCGCCGCCGACGAGCACCCCGCCGACGTCGAGCTGGCGGGTCTTGCGGCGCTCCGCGAGCCGGGCGGGCGGCAGGGCCGGCATGCCGAGCGCGACGGGGACGGTCACGGGGCCCAGCGTAGGCGCGGTCGCGCCGGGGCGCCCGCCGCGCGGTCCCGGCTGATCATGGTGTAGCCCAGGTGCGGAGACGCGGCACCCACCGCACCGTGATCACGCGCCTGCGCGACCGCCCCGGCTACTGGTTCAGCCGGATCGGGTTGACGATGTCGGCGCCCATGATCCACAGCGTCAGGCCGACGAACGCGAGCACGACCACGTACGTGACCGGCATGAGCCGGTTGAAGTCGACCCGCTGGAACTCGCCGCGGTACCCGCGCAGCCGGCGCAGCTTGTCGCGCGCGTTCTCGTAGCCGAGCACGGCCAGGTGCCCGCCGTCGAGCGGCAGCAGCGGCAGCAGGTTGAACAGCCCGACGAACAGGTTCAGGCCGGCGATGAGCAGCAGGAAGTCGGCCACGCGCAGCACGAACGGCACCTGCTCGAGGTCGAGCACCTCGCCGCTGATGCGGGCCGCGCCCACCAGCCCGACCAGGCCCTCGCGGTCGCGCTCGGGGGTGTAGAGCGTGGTGACGGTGCCGAGCTTCTCCGTGATCGCCCGGTAGGTGCCGGTGACCATGAGCTCGAGCCGGTCGACGCTCTCGCCGACCGCCTCGCCGGGCCCCAGCCGGTCGAGCACGATGTCCTGCCCGACGCCGATGGCCCCGACCTGGACCGAGCGCTGCGGATCCTCCAGGTCTGGCCGGGTGACGATCGCCGGCGTGATGACGACGGCCGTGCGGCGCCCGTCGCGCTCCACCTCGAAGGTGAGCGGCTCGCCCGGCCGCTCACGCACCAGCTCGACGACCTCGCGCCAGGTCTGGGTGCGCTCGCCGTCCACCGCGACGACGCGGTCGCCGTCCTGCAGCTTGCCGGCGGCGGGCGCCGGGACCGTGCGCTCGCTGGCGCCGTCCGCCACGGTGACGCTGGCCGGCATGGTCTGGACGGGGCCGGTGACGACCGGCGCCTGCTCGTCGACCGACGGGAAGGCGAAGGTGGTGCCCAGCACCAGCCCGACGGCGATGAGGAAGTGCACGACCGAGCCGGCGGCCAGCACGACCGCCTTGCGCCGGGCCGGCTGGCGGTAGAACGCGCGCGGCTCGTCAGCCGGGTCGATCTCCTCGAGCGGCGTCATCCCGACGATCTTGACGAAGCCGCCGGCCGGGATGGCCTTGACGCCGTACTCGGTCTCCCCCCGGGTGCGCGACCACAGCGTCGGGCCGAAGCCGACGAAGAACTGGGTGGCCTTCATGCCGTAGCGCCGAGCGGTGAGGAAGTGGCCCGCCTCGTGCAGCACCACCGACAGCAGCAGGGCGACGACGAACGCCACCACTCCCAGGAGCACCACGGCTCAGGACACCTGACCTTCCGCACGGACGAGCTCGCGGGCGCGGCAGCGCGCCGCGTCCTCCACCTCCAACACCTCGGGCAGGCTCGGCCGTTCCCTGAAGGGGTGGTCGTCGAGGACGGCCGCGACGGTGTCGACGATCGCGAGGAACGGCAGCCGCCCTTCCAGGAAGGCCTCG
>DATMJH010000213.1:0-3032 GCA_035554015.1 Mycobacteriales bacterium | reverse complement strand
TTCCAGCAGGGGCCCGCAGCCGGACCCCTGTCGGCGCACGCGCTGCTGTCGCCCGCGCAGGTGCATCAGCTCCAGCATCGGGGTGCATCGCATCGAGGCCCTCGGACACGGGATACTTCCCTCGGAACGGCTTCGTCACCGGTGGTGGAGGAACTCGGCCACCGCGGGGGCGAGGTCCTAGTCGGGCACGCCGTGCCAGTGCCCGGGCAGGCTGCGGTGCCGGGCGTCGGGCAGGAGAGCGGCCGCCGCGGCTGCGGCCCCATGATGTCGTCGGAGCTGCCGTGGCTGTCCAGGACGAGCGTCGGTGGCGACACGGCCGCGAGGACGCTGCCGTCGATCGCGTCGGAGATCATGCAGTCGTAGACGAGGGTGTGCGCGACGGCGTCCAGCGCTGGGCGCATCGGTTCCATCGGCGCGAGGACCTCGGGTGGGACTCCGATCCCGGTGAGGAACCGGTGCACGGCCTCGGAGCGATGACCGTCGGCGATCAGTGCGGCGATCTCGGTGGTGAAGGCGGCGTCGGCCGGGTCGTCGGTCCCGAGCGGTGGCTCCATCAGCACCCAGCTCGTCGATCTTGAGCCCGGCCGCGGCGGCGTGCGCCGGGCGGCAGATCACCACCTTCCCCCCGAGCGTTCCGCGGAACGCGTGGCACGGCGTGGTGAGGTCGCTGTGGGTCCACGCGATCCGCTCGGCGATCACCGTTGCGGTTCCCGGTGACGAGGCACTCCGACGACGCCACCTCGTCCACCGGCTGACGCGCGATGCTCGCTCCGGCCCCGATGAGGCCGACGGAGGTGAGAAGTACAGGGCGGTGAGCAGGCCGAGCAGGCGCGCGCGGAGGGTGTGCTCGGTGCCGTCGAGCAGTTCGAGTGCCTGCTCGGCCAGTGCGATCAGGGTGGCGACCTCGGGTCCGGCGCTGCCACCGCGGCCTTCGGCGACGAGCGCCGCCTCGGCCAGCAGGTCTGCTCGTCCAGCGAACCGCGCTGCCTCGGCGGCTTCGACGCAGCGCGCCACCGCTCGCTGGATGTCGTCGCAGTGCAACCGGCAGCGAGCGGAACCCAGCAGACGGCGATACCGGACCGCACCGTCGGCGAGTGGGCCGCTCAGCGCGACCGCCCGGTCGTAGAGGCGGCCCGCCTCCTCCCACGCCAGCATCCGCTCAGCGGCCTCGGCGGCTCGCTCGTTCCAGTCGGCCGCGACCTGCTCCTCACCCAGCACGGCCGCCTCGTCCCAGTGCCGGGCCAGATCGGACAGCTGATCGTCACCCGTCCCCTCGTACGCCGCGAGCGCCTCGGCGACGCTCCGGTGCACCAGCGCCAGGGTCGGCCGGTCGATCCCGGCTTCGACGGCGTCGCGGACCAGGACGTGCACGAACCGGAACCGTCCGGGCAGGGCCGCCGGCTGCACCAGTCCGGCCGAGAGCGCCTCGTCCAGCTGCGCGAGCACCTCCAGCGCAGGGCGTTCCAGGGCCGTCGCCACAACGCCTGCCGCGAAGTCGCCGGAGGTCGACCAGGTTGCGGGCGGCCACGGCCGGGCCACGGTCGCTTCCGGCGGCATCCCTCGCGCCTGCTCTTCGAAGGCGGCTTCGCCGACGGCGGCGACCGCGACGTCCTGCGGATGTACCGCGAGCTCACGAGCCCGGCGCTGCTCGTACGCTGCACCCGATCAGGTGCTCCGTCAGTCCTCGACCTGGAACTCGACGCGCTGGCGGCGACCAACGCTCGCATCGACGTGGTCCGGCTGCCCGTCACGCACCTCGCGCCCGCGTGGGACGCGCTCGATGACGTCGTCGCCGTCATCCGACCGTTCCTGGCCCAGCCACTCGATCCGCGCCCTCGACCGCTGCGCAGGAGTTGACGGCCGACCCGACCGCGCCGGCACCTGTGCCTCCGCCTCGTACGGTGGTGCAAGCCCGACGGGCCGGGGATCTCCTGGGCGGCTGCTGGCGGATCGTCGGCTGTCGTGCCGCGGCGGCTCCCGGCATCATGGGCGACGTGGCCCCGATCGCGGACCCGGACGAGCGTGTCCGCATCGAGTTGCTCGGTGACTTCCGCGTCGTCGTCCGCGACCGCGAGGTGCGCGGGGACGCCTGGCCGGGGCGCCGCGCGGCCGAGCTCGTGCAGCTGCTCGCACTCGCCGCGCACCGGCGCCTGCAGCGCGACCAGGTGATCGAGGCGCTCTGGCCGCACCTCACCCCGCAGGCCGGGGCCGCGAACCTGCGCAAGGCCGCGTACCAGGCCCGGCAGGCCCTCGGCCGGCAGGACGCCGTCGTCCTCGGGGGCGGCCGGGTCGTCCTGCTCAGCTCCGCCGAGATAGACGTCGAGCGCTTCTACCGGCTCGCGGAGGCGGCGCTGCGCACGCGGGACCCCGCCGCGGCCGCGGAGGCCGCGCAGGCGTGCACGGGGGTGCTACTGCCCGACGCCCGGTACGAGGAGTGGGTGCAGGCCGAACGCGAGCGGGTGCGGGCGTTGCACGTGAAGGTACTGCGGCTCGCGGGGCGGTGGCGGCGGCTCGTGGAGATCGAGCCTGCCGATGAGCCGGCCCACCAGGAGCTGATGCTTGCCGCGTTGCGCGAGGGCAACCGGCACGCCGCCATCCGGTGGTACGGGCGGCTGCGCACGAGCCTGGAACGCGACCTCGGCCTCGCCCCCGGCCGCCGCAGCCGCGCGCTGTACGAGGAGTGTGTCGCGGGGCTGGGCCCGGCCGCCACGGCGTTCGTCGGGCGTCAGGTCGAGCTGGCCCACGCCGCCCTCGCGCTGCGCGGGGCGGAGCCGGGAGCGCTCGTCGTCCGCGGACCGGCCGGCATCGGCAAGTCCGCGTTGTGCGGCCAGCTCGTCGCGCTGGCCGCCGAGTCCGGGCGGCTCGTGGTGAGCGTCACCGCTGCATCCGGGGACCGCCCGTACGCCCCGCTCGCCGCCGCCGTCGAGGACCTGCTCCGCCGCGACCGCAGCCCGCTCGACGCCGTCCCCGGCGCCACCCGCTCCGTGCTCGCCGGACTGACCCCGCTGGCCCGACCTGCGCGGCCGCCCGAG
>DATMJH010000212.1:0-6156 GCA_035554015.1 Mycobacteriales bacterium | reverse complement strand
GGTGCAGCAGGCGCTCGGCGAGCGCGGAGGACGCCGGGCTGGCCGGCTGCCGCGTGACGAGCAGGACGGTGTCGTCGCCGGCGACGGTGCCGACGACGTCGGGCAGCGCGGCACGGTCGAGCGACGAGGCGAGGAAGTGCGCGCCGCCGGGCGGCGTCCGCAGGACGACGAACGGGCCGGAGGCCTCGACCGAGACGAGCAGCTCCTCGAGCAGCCGGCCGAGCCGGGCGTCGACGGTGTGCGCGGGCGCCGGTCGCGGCGCGTTCTCCTCGGGAACCCGGTAGGCCGGCCCCTCGGTCGTGCGCACCTTGACGGCGCCGAGCTCCTCGAGGTCGCGTGACAGCGTCGCCTGCGTGACGGCGACGCCGGCGGCGGCCAGAAGCCGGCCCAGCTCGGTCTGGCTGCCCACCGGCTGCCGGGTGAGCAGCTCGACGATGCGCGCCTGCCGCGCCGCCTTGGTCAGCGGGGCGGTCAGCGGGGCGGGCTGGACCGGAGCGGTCATCACAGGAACCCGTCCGGCCCGCCGGTCACCTCGGCCACCCGGCTGAGCAGCTCCCCGACCGCGAACGGCTTGAGGAACACGTTCTCCTCGCCGAGCAGCTCCCGCATGCTCGGGATGGCGTCGATCTTGCCGGTGACGACGATGACCGGGATGTCGGCCAGCTCGGGGTCGTCGCGCATCTCCTCGAGCACCCGGACGCCACCGAGGTCCGGCATCATCAGGTCGAGCAGCACCAGCGACGGGTGGTTCGACGTCGCCTTGACCAGACCGGCCAGGCCGTCGGACGCCGTCACGACCTCGTAGCCCTCGGCCGACAGCAGGGTCTGCAGCAGGCCGCGCACGCTCGGGTCGTCCTCGACGACGAGCACGGACGTGGCGCTCACGCGCCGGCCCCCGTCGCGCCCGTGCCTGCACGTGCCGGTGTCGGCACGACGGTGACATCTGCCCGCTTCGCCCTCATGGCCGCACCCTAGTGGGGTCGAGCACGCCTGGGAGCGCAGCCACGAACGCGTCCACCTGGTTCGCGGTCAGCACCAGCGGCGGCGCCAGCCGGAGCACGTCCGGTGCCGGGGCGTTCACCAGGAACCCGTCCTCCCGCGCGGCGGCCTCGGCGGCACCGGCGACGGGTTCCGTGAGCTCGATGCCGAGCCACAGCCCGACGCCGCGGACGGTCCTCACGAGCGGCAGCCCGAGCGCCTCGATGCCCTTGCGCAGCCGGTCACCGAGCTCGGTGGCGGCGTCGAGCAGGCCCTCCTGCTCGACGGTGCGCAGCACGGCGAGCGCGGCCGCGACGACGGCACCGATGGGCAGCCCCCCGCCGAGTCCCTTGGCCAGGGTGACGACGTCGCCCTGGACGCCCGGCTCGACGACGCTGCTCGACAGCCAGGCGCCGGCGCGCCCGATGCCGCCCTGCACCTCGTCGATGTGGAGCAGCGCGCCGGTCTCGTCAGCCACCCTGCGGGCGGCGGCCAGGAAGCCGGGCGGCGGCACGACGACACCCGCCTCGCCGAGCACCGGCTCGAGCACGATGCTCGCCGTGCGCTCGTCGACGGCGGCCCGCAGCGCCTCGGCATCGCCGTACGGGACGAACGCGACCGGCCCCGGCAGCGGCTCGAACGGCGCCCGCTTGGCCGGCTGGCCGGTGACGGCGAGGGCACCGAACGTGCGCCCGTGGAACGCGCCCTCGCACGCGACGAAGCCGCCGCCCGGGCGCAGCCGGCGGGCCAGCTTCAGCGCGGCCTCGTTGGCCTCGGCGCCGGAGTTGGTGAACAGCACCCGGCTGTCCGGCAGCCCGACGAGCTCCTGCAGCCGCTCGGCCAGCTCGACGGCCGGCGGGCTGACGGCCAGGTTGCTCACGTGGCCGAGCGTGCTCAGCTGCCGGTCGACCGCCTCGCGGACCGCGGGGTGCGCGTGGCCCAGCACATTGACCGCGATGCCGGCGAGCAGGTCGAGGTACTCCTTGCCGTCGGCGTCCCAGACCCGCGCCCCGTCGCCGCGCACGAGCGCGACCGGCGGGGTGCCGTAGTTGGCCATGAGGGCGGCGTCCCAACGTGCCCGCCACTGCGCGTTCGCGGTCATGACGTCGCCCGTCCTGGGACGACCATCGTGCCGACGCCCTCGTCGGTGAACAGCTCGAGCAGCAGGCTGTGCGGCACCCGGCCGTCGAGCACGTGCGCCCGCGGCACCCCGCCCTGGACGGCGCGCAGGCACGCCTCCATCTTCGGCGCCATGCCGCTCGACAGCGTCGGCAGCAGCGCCTCGAGCTCGGTGTCGGTGAGCTCGCTGACGACCTCGTCGCTGTCGGGCCAGTCGGCGTAGAGGCCCTCGACGTCGGTGAGCACGACGAGCTTCTCGGCGCCGACGGCGACGGCCAGATCTACAACGTCAACGCCGACACCGCCGCCGCCGCGCTGGCCGTCGGTCCCCCGCGCGACGGTGGCGACGACAGGCACCTTGCCGCCGTCGAGCAGCGCGGTGACCACCTGCGGGCGCACGTCGACGACGTCACCGACGAGCCCGACGTCGACCGGCTCGCCGTCGACCAGCGCCGGCCGGCGCTGGGCGGTGAACAGGTTCGCGTCCTCGCCGGACAGCCCGACGGCGAACGGGCCGTGGTCGTTGACGAGGTTCACGACGTCGCTGTTCACCTGGCCGACCAGCACCATGCGCACCACCTGCATGGTCTCGGGAGTCGTGACGCGAAGGCCGCCGCGGAACTCCGTCGCGACGCCCAGCCGGTCGAGGTGCGTGGTGATCTGCGGGCCTCCGCCGTGCACCACGACCACGCGCACGCCGGCGTAGCGCAGGAACACGACGTCCTCCGCGAAGGCGGCGCGCAGGTCGTCGTCGAGCATCGCGTTGCCGCCGTACTTGACGACGACGGTGCGGCCGGAGAAGCGCTTGAGCCAGGGCAGGGCCTCGACGAGCGCTCCCGCCTTCTGCAGCGCGGCGTGCCCGCGCGCGGAGCCGGTGACGGTCATGTCGAGTACGCCGAGTTCTCGTGGACGTAAGCGGTGGTGAGGTCGTTCGTGCGCACCGTGGCCGCGGCGTCGCCGGCGTGCAGGTCGATGACGACGTGCACGTCCCGGCCGCGGAACTCGACCTTCGCCGGGTCCTCGAACTGGGCGCCGGCCCGGCAGACCTGGACGCCGTTGAAGCGCACGTCCACCGCGAACACGTCGAACGCGGCCGACGTCGTGCCGACCGACGCCAGCACCCGCCCCCAGTTGGGGTCCTCGCCGAACACGGCGCACTTGAACAGGTTGCTGCGTGCCACCGACCGCCCCACCTCGACGGCGTCCTCCTCGCTCGCGGCGCCGACGACCTCGATGGCGATGTCGTGCTCGGAGCCCTCGGCGTCGCGCAGCAGCTCGTCGGCCAGGTCGGCGCAGACGGCGCGCACGGCCGCCGCGAACGACTCGCCGTCGGGCCGCGTCCCGGAGGCGCCGCTGGCCATGAGCAGCACGGTGTCGTTGGTCGACTGGCAGCCGTCGGAGTCGAGCCGGTCGAAGGTGGTGCGGGTCGCGGCCCGCAGCGCGTGATCGCACTCCTCGGCCGTGACGTCGGCGTCGGTGGTCAGCACCACCAGCATCGTCGCGAGCGCCGGTGCCAGCATGCCCGCGCCCTTGGCCATGCCGCCGACGGTGAAGCCGGGCCCCTCGGAGACGGCGGACTTCGGCACGCTGTCGGTGGTCATGATGGCGATCGCGGCATCGGGTCCGCCGTCGGCCGACAGCGCGGCGTGCGCGAGGTCGACACCGGCGAGGACCGTCGCCCGGTCGAGCTGCGGGCCGATGAGGCCGGTGGAGCAGACGACGACGTCACCCGCGCCGTCGTCGAGCAGCTCCGCCACCCGCTCCGCGGTGGCGTGCGTGGTCTGGAAGCCCTCGGGCCCCGTGCCGCAGTTCGCGCCGCCCGAGTTGAGGACGACGGCCCGCACCTCGCCGTCCTTCACCACCTGCTCGCTCCAGAGCACCGGGTTGGCCTTGAACCGGTTGCTCGTGAAGACGGCCGCGGCGGCGCGCGACGGGCCGTCGTTGACGACCAGCGCGACGTCGGGCCGGCCGCTGTGCTTCAAGCCGGCGGTGACACCGGCGGCGCGGAAGCCCTTGGCTGCGGTCACGCTCACGGGGCCACCCCGTTGGGGGACAGCCCGGTCGTCTCTGGCAGGCCGAGCAGCAGGTTGGCGCACTGGAGGGCCTGGCCCGCGGCGCCCTTGCCGAGGTTGTCGATCGCGCTCACCACGACGGCCCGGCCGGCGTCGGCGTCGACCGCCACCTGCAGCTGGCAGGAGTTGCTGCCGGCGGTGGCGGCGGTGTGCGGCCAGAGCCCCTCCGGGAGCACGTGGACGAACGGCTCGGCGTCGTAGTGCTCGCGCAGGGCCGTGCGAAGGTCCCGCTCGGACGCTGTCGTCCGAGCCGTGCAGGTGGCGAGGATGCCGCGCGGCATCGGTGCCAGCACTGTGGTGAAGGACAGCGACACGTCGGCACCGGCGGCGCGGCCGAGCGACTGCCGGATCTCGGGTGTGTGCTGGTGCGCGGCCACCTTGTAGGCGGCCAGGTCGCCCATCACCTCGCTGCCCAGCAGTGCCGCCTTGGCCGCGCGGCCGGCACCGCTGGTCCCACTGGCGGCGACGACGACGACGTCGTCCGGCTCGACGAGCCCCGCGGCCAGCAGCGGCGCCAGAGCGAGCGACACGGCCGTCGGGTAGCAGCCGGGCGCCGCGACCCTCCGCTGGCCGGTGAGCTCGGCGCGGAACAGCTCGGGCAGGCCGTACGCCCACGCGCCGGCGTGCGGCATGCCGTAGAACCGCTGCCACTGCGCCGCGTCGGCGAGCCGGTGGTCGGCCCCCAGGTCGACGACCGGCAGGCCGTCCGGGAGCGCAGCGGCGATCGCGGCCGACTCACCGTGCGGCAGCGCCAGGAGCACCACGTCGGCGTCGGCCAGCGCGGCGGGGTCGGTCTCGCCGAAGGTGCGGCCGGCCAGCCCGGGCAGGTGCGGGTGCACCGACGCCACCGACTGCCCGGCGCTGCTGCCCGCCGCCAGCGGCCCGACGTCGAGGTCGGGGTGCGCCAGCAGCAGGCGCAGCAGCTCGCCGCCGGCGTAGCCACTCGCCCCGGCCACCGCCGCACGCATCCCCATGCGGCAAGACCATACACGACGGCGCATGGCCATGCAGTCGCCGGCGGCCGACGGGAGGGCTCCCGTCAGGTTCGCGGCGCACTGCGGCCGACGGGAGGGCTCCCGTCGGGTTCGCGGCGCACTGCGGCCGACGGGAGGGCTCCCGTCGCTTCGGGGGGTCAGGCGCCGCGGAGCACGGCGCCGGCGCGGCGGCCGGCCTCGGCGACGGCGGCGTCTCGCGCGGCCAGCACCTCGTCGTCGGTGAGCGTCCGGTCGGGCGCGCGGAACCGCAGCGCGTAGGCGAGCGACCGCTGCCCCTCACCCACTTGCGGCCCGGTGTAGACGTCGAACAGCCGGAGGTGCTCGAGCAGCGGGCCGGCGCCGTCGCGCAGCGCCGCCTCGACGTCCGCCGCCGGAGTGCCGTCGCCGACGACGAGCGCGACGTCGACCGCGGCGTGTGGGAAGTGCGAGACGAGCGGCGCCGGGACGGGGCCGCGCCCGGCAGCCGCGTCGACCAGCTCGTCGAGGTGGGCCTCCGCGGCGCAGGTGCGGGCCGGCAGGCCCAGGGCCGACACGGTGCGCGGGTGCAGCTCGCCCGCCAGCCCGACGCGCCGGCCGTCGAGCAGCACCTCGGCGCACCGGCCGGGGTGGAACGGGGCGTGCGCGGCGGCGCGCAGCTCGAGGTCCAGACCCAGCGCCGCTCCGACGGCGAGCACCGCCTCGACGGCGTCGGACCACTCCACCGGCCGGTCGGCAGGCCCGTCGGCGCGACGACCCGCGAGGACCAGCCCGAGGCGCTGCGGCTGCTGGGGCAAGGTCGCGTCGAGCGCCGCCAGCGCGGCCTCGTCCGGCCGGTCGTCCACGCCGGGCACTGCGGCCTGCGTCGCCGTCGAGCCGAGGAACACCGAGCCGGTCTCGAACAACGCGACGTCGGCCAGGCCGCGGGAGACGTTGCGGGCCGCGGCCGCGAGCAGACCCGGCAGGAGCGTCGGTCTGAGCAGCCGCTCTTCCTCGGACAGCGGGTTCACCAGCGC
>DATMJH010000211.1:0-2125 GCA_035554015.1 Mycobacteriales bacterium | reverse complement strand
GGGTGGGTGTGGCGCGGGGAGCACGCACCGAGGCGCCCCCCCGCACGCGGCGAGGGCGGCGCTCCAGAGCAGGAGCGCCGCCCTCGCCGGCGGTGCGGAGTCTCAGGCCTTGCCGAGGATGCGGTTCATCTTGGTGCCGCAGACCGGGCAGGTGCCCTGCGCCATGCGGCGCCCGGACTCGCTGGTCTTGACCTCACCCTCGAAGTCGCGCTTCTCCTTGCACTTGACGCAGTAACCGTTGTACGTGTCGGCCACGTGGTCCTCGCTCTCGGTCGACGGGCCGAGCCCGCGCTGTACGGCCCGCGGGGTCCACCGGTGGTGCCGGCGGGCGGGGTCGGGGCTCACCCTAGCGCCGCGCCGCCCGTTTCCTGCGCACGTGCGGGCCCGGCGAGGCGTGCGGCGCCACCGGGTGCGCCCGCGCGCCCGAACGCGCCGGCACCGCCGCGGCCCCGCGGCATCGGCACCACGGCGCCCTGGCGCCTCCGCCGGTCGGCCGGGTGGGCCGGCTCCTCGCCCGGTCCCTGGTGCGCGGAACCGGCCTGCGCACCTGCGTCGCCACCGTCGCCGCTGCTCTCTCCCGCGGTGGCCCGGTTCAGCGCCAGCGTGAACGTCGAGCCGACGCCGAGCACCGACGAGCAGGTCAGGTCACCGCCCATCGCGGTGGTGAGCTGCCGGGCGATGTAGAGCCCCAGCCCGGTGCCGCTGGTCGTCATGCGCATCGGGTCCTCGACCCGGTGGAACTTGTCGAAGACCCTGTCGACCTGGTCGGCCGGGATGCCCCGTCCCACGTCGCTGACCTCGACCCGGACGCTGTCACCGGCCTCCACCAGCCGCACGTCGACCGGCGTGCCGGGGGCCGAGTACTTCAGCGCGTTGCCGACGAGGTTGCCGAGTACCTGCACCGTTCGCACGGGGTCGCACGTGACGAACACCGGCGCGTCCGGCAGGTGCACGGCGACGCGCTCCCCGTCGTCGCCGAAGTCGCCGCAGGCGCGCCGCACGAGCGGGACGAGATCGTGCGCGCCGAGCGACACCGACGCCGCCGAGGCGCCCTGGGTGACCGAGATGCGGCTGGCGAGCAGCAGGTCCTCGACGAGCCGGGCCAGGTGCGCGGCGCGGTCGCTGATGACCTCGAGGCACTCGTTGCGGCGCTCGGGGGTCATCGCGTCGCCGCGTCGCCGCAGCAGGTCGGCATAGCCCTTGATCGGCGTGACCGGCGTCCGCAGCTCGTGCGACACCGTGGCGATGAAGTCGGCCTTGAGCCGCTCGACCTGCCGCTCGCGGGTGACGTCGTGCAGCAGCACGACGTCGCGCTCCAGTGCGCCCGTCTCGTCGAACTCGCCCGCGTGGGCGCAGCGCACGACCCGCTGCTCGCCATCGGGCCGGTTGAGGACGAGCTCGACGACGGTCTCGGGCAGTGCCCGGGTGAGCACGCGGCGACCCTCGGCGAAGGCGTCGACCGGCTCGCCGTCCGGGGTGGTCGTGCTCAGCAGCTCGCCGAGCGGCAGGCCGATGGCGTCGAAGTACGACAGGCCGGTGAGCGCGTGCGCGGCCGGGCTCCACAGCTCGACCACGCCGTCGCCGTCGAGCACCGCGATGCCGTCGGAGGAGCGGTCGACGACGGCCTGCAGCTTGCTCGTCTCCTCGACCAGCCGGCGCAGCGAGTCGGTGCCCATCAGGGCGACGGCGAGCGCCGCCGCCAGCGGCGTCAGCAGGCTGAGCTCGGCGCGGCCGAGCCGGTGGCGCCGGTCGCGGGTGCCGACCGCGATCGCGCCGAGCCGCCGCCCGTCGGCCTCGAGCGGCGCCAGCAGCGCGCCGGCCCAGGCGTGCTCGAGCGACTCCGGCAGCACCGCCGCGCCGCCACCGGCGAGGCGAAGCAGCACCCGCTCACGGCCGTCCGCCTCGCGGCGCTCGGCGCCGAGCACCCGGTCGTCGACGATGCTGTGCACGGTGCCGTCGTCGAACTGCAGCATGGCGACGGCGATGTCGGCACCGAAGGCCTGCCGGGTGAGAGCGAGGAACTCCTCCACCACGTCGTCGGCCTCGAGCCGCTCGGCCAGGACCTGCGAGAGCCGCAGCAGCACCGCCGCGCGCCGGCGCTCCTCACCCTCCTGCTCCGCCGCCC
>DATMJH010000210.1:0-2617 GCA_035554015.1 Mycobacteriales bacterium | reverse complement strand
GACGCTGGGCGCCTGCAGCTCGAGGATGCGGCGGCCCTCGGCGACGATCTCGCCCTTGCCGTCGATCGGGTTGCCGAGCGGGTCCACGACGCGACCGAGGAAGCCGTCGCCGACGGGCACCGAGAGGATGTCGCCGGTGCGGCGGACCGCCTGCCCTTCCTCGATGCCCTGCGGGTCGCCGAGGATGACGGCGCCGACCTCGCGGGTGTCGAGGTTGAGTGCCAGACCGAGGACGCCGCCCTCGAACTCGAGCAGCTCGTTGGCCATCGTCGAGTAGAGGCCCTCGACGCGGGCGATGCCGTCGCCGACCTCGGTGACGACGCCGACCTCCTCGCGGGTGGTCTCGGCCTCGTACGACGTGACGTACTGCGCGATGGCCGACCGGACGTCCTCCGGGCGGATGGACAGCTCCGTCATCTGCTCTCGTCCCTGCTTCCTGGGTCCAGCGTTCTGGTGTGGCGTTCGTGGTCTGTCGTGCGGGGGGCTCTAGCGGACGAGGCCGCGGCGAGCCGCCTCGAGCTTGCGGGTCACGGTGCCGTCGAGCACCTCGTCACCGACGCGCACCTGCGCGCCGCCGACGACGGTGGGGTCGACCTCGACCTGCAGCTGCACGGCCCGCCCGTAGATGCGGGCCAGCGAGCCCTGCAGGCGCTGCTCCTGCGCGTCGTCGAGCGGGACGGCGACCCGGACGTGCGCGACCGTGCGGTCCCGCCGGCGGGCGGCGAGCGTCGACAGCTCGTCGAGCACCGTCTCGACCGACCGGCCGCGGCGGCGGGTGACCGCCACCTCGACCAGCCGCACGGTGGTGTCGCGCGCCTTGCCGCGCAGCAGGTCGCGGACCAGGCCGAGCTTGCGGTCGGCCGGCAGGCCGGGGTCGGTCAGGGCGGCGCGGAGCTCTGGCTCGCGCTCGAGCAGCCGGCTGAACCGGAACAGCTCGTCCTCGACGTCGTCGAGCTCGCCGCTGCCCTCGGCGGAGGTCATCAGCGCGACGGCGGCGAGGTGCTCGACGGCGTCGCGCAGGTCGGTCGGCGAGGACCAGCTGCGCCCGACGACGTCGCGCAGCACCTGCAGCGGCAGCTCGGACAGCTGGGAGCCGAGCAGGCTCTCCACCAGCCGCCGCCGCCCTTCGGGCGTCGACGCGGGGTCGGTGAGCGCGCGGCGCAGCGACGGCTCCCGGTCGAGGAGGGCGGCGACGGCGTACAGCCCGTCGCCGACCTCGCCGGACCCGGCGCCGTCGGGCAGGCTCCCGATCCTCTCCTCGAACGCGTCGAGGGAGGCTCGGAGCGCCTCACGGGAGGCTCCCTGCATCAGGAGGCTCCTGCCCCGCTGCCGGCGGGCGCCTGCTCGAGCGAGTCGAGGAAGCGCTCGACGGTACGGCGCTGGCGCGCCTCGTCCTCGAGCGACTCGCCGACGATGCGGCCGGCCAGGTCGACCGCGAGCGTGCCGACCTCGCGGCGCAGCTCGGCCAGCGCCTGGGCCCGCTCGCTGGCGATCTGCGCCTGCGCGGCGTCGGTGATGCGCGACGCCTCGGCCCGCGCCTCGGCCCGCGCCTCCTCGACGATCTGCGCGCGCTGGGCCTGCGCCTCGTTGCGGATGCGCCCGGCCTCCTCACGCGCCTCGGCGAGCTGCGCCTTGTACTGCTCGAGCGCCTCGGCCGCCTCGGCCTGGGCCTTCTCCGCCTTCTCGATGCCGCCCTGGATGGCGGCCGTGCGCTCGGCGAAGACCCGCTCGAAGACCGGCCACACCTTGGCCCGCAGGAACAGGAACAGCAGCGCGAAGGCGACCAGCCCGACGATCAGCTCGGACAGGTGCGGGACGAGCGGGTTGGGCTCCTCCCCCTCCTCCACGGCGAGCACCACCAGGGTGCGGAGATCGCTCACGGCTACAGCACGAAGGCGAGGCCGATGCCGATGATGGCGAGCGCCTCGGCGAGGGCGAAGCCCAGGATGGCGATGCTCTGCAGCACGTTGCGGGCCTCGGGCTGGCGCGCCACGCCGTTGATGTACGCGGCGAAGATGAGGCCGATGCCGATGCCCGGGCCGATGGCCGCGAGGCCGTAGCCGACCATGTTCAGGCTGCCTTCCACAGGTCTTTCCTCTCGAGAAGTGGTGCTCGGGACGTGCGTGCGGTCGTGCGGGTGGTGCGGTCCGGGGGTCCTGCTCTAGTGCTCGTCCACCAGAGCGCCGCCGATGTACAGCGCGGCGAGCAGGGTGAACACGTAGGCCTGCAGGAGCTGGATGAAGGCCTCGAAGAAGGTCACGACGATGCTGGCGAAGATCGAGACGGAGCCGGCCAGCACGCCCACGATGCCGCCGTACTCCAGCAGCAGGTACTCGCCGCCCAGCACGAACAGCACGAGCACGAGGTGCCCGGCGAACATGTTGAGCGTGAGACGCAGGCAGAGCGTGATCGGCCGGACGAAGACGTTCGAGAGCAGCTCGATCGGCGCGAGCAGGATGTACACCGGCGCGGGGATGCCGGGCGGGAACATCATGTCCTTGAAGTAGCCGACGACGCCGGCGCGCTTCATCCCGAGGTAGTTGTAGATCACCCACACGATGACCGCGAGGCCCAGAGGGATCGCGATCTTCGAGGTGCCGGGAAGCTGGAACGGCGG
>DATMJH010000209.1:0-5831 GCA_035554015.1 Mycobacteriales bacterium | reverse complement strand
CGACGACGGCGCTCACCCAGGTGAGCAGGGTCAGGACGCCGGTCAGCAGGACGCGGCGCTTCAGCGCCGCCACGTCCGGCGTGTCCGGGTGCAGGTCGTCGTCGGGCTGCACGTCAGCCGCCGTAGACCCAGCGGCCGTCGGCGCCGTCGTCGACCGAGTCCTTCGCCAGCCGGCGGTGCAGGTGCAGGCCCTCGAGCGCCAGCTCGAGCGCGGCGGCGGCCAGCGCCGGGGACTCCTCCTGCACGCCGAGCCGGTCGAGGATCTGCGCCAGGCCCGGCACCGGGCCGAGCGCGGCCAGCAGGGCGGCCGCCGGCACCAGGTCCCCCGACTCGACCGTGCCGCCCTCGGCGAACCGCGCCTGCAGGCCGGACAGGTCGACGCCGGACAGGTGCGCCCGGAAGGTGTCGGCCAGCGCCCGGCGCAGCAGGTGGTGCAGCACCTCGAGCTCCCGGCCCTCCTCGGCGTGCTCGAACTCGACCTTGCCGCGCGCCGCCGCCACGACGCCCGGCAGGTCGCACACCCGCGCGACCGCCTGCGGCTCGCCGGTGACGGCCTGCCGGCGCAGCGCTGACGCCGCCAGCGTCTCGGCGGCGGCGACGGCGAACCGGGCGCTCACGCCGGAGCGGACGTCGACCTGCGGCGACTCGCGGACCAGCCGGGTCCAGCGGGCCACGATCTCGAGCAGGTGCTCCGGCACGGTCACCTCGGCGTCCGGCCAGGCGAGCACCGCCTCCTGCCGCACGACGTCCACCTCGTGCTCGAGCGAGAGCGGGTAGTGGGTGCGCACCTCGGCGCCCAACCGGTCCTTGAGCGGGGTGATGATGCGGCCGCGGTTGGTGTAGTCCTCGGGGTTCGCGCTGGCGACGAGCAGCAGGTCGAGCGGCAGCCGCAGGGCGTACCCGCGGACCTGGATGTCGCGCTCCTCCAGCACGTTGAGCAGCGCGACCTGGATGCGCTCGGCGAGGTCGGGCAGCTCGTTGACGCTGAAGATGCCGCGGTTGGTGCGCGGCACCAGGCCGAAGTGGACGGTCTCCGGGTCGCCCAGCGTGCGGCCCTCGGCCACCTTCACCGGGTCGACGTCCCCGATGAGGTCGCCGACGCTGGTGTCCGGCGTGGCGAGCTTCTCGCCGTAGCGCTCGCTGCGGTGCTTCCACGCGACCGGCGTCCGGTCCCCCTCGCCGGCCACGAGCCGCTGGCAGCGCACGCACACCGGTGCGTACGGGTGGTCGTTGACCTCGCAGCCGGCGACGACGGGGGTCCACTCGTCGAGCAGGCCGACCAGGGTCCGGATGAGCCGCGTCTTGCCCTGCCCGCGCTCGCCGAGCAGCACCAGGTCGTGCCCGGCGAGCAGGGCGCGCTCGACCTGCGGCAGCACGGTGTCGTCGAACCCGAGGATGCCCGGGAAGGCGGGCTCGCCGGCCCGCAGCCGGGCGAGCAGGTTGGCCCGCACCTCGTCCTTGACCGGCACCTGGCGGTGGCCGGACGCCCGCAGGTCGCCGAGCGTGCTGGCCGGCGGAGGGGCCGGCGGGGGAGCGGGGGCAGCGGGCGCCGTCACCCGCGCCACGCTACGTCCGTCCCCGCCCCCGTGCCATCCCGCTCTCCCCGGCGCTCCGCCGTCCTCGTCGGGTCCGCCCGTGCCCGCGTCCTGGCACACGACCGGCGCACGCAGGGACGGACGTCGGCAGGGCAGGATGGCGGGGTGTCGCGCTTCGGGGACGGACTGGCGACCGGCCCCGACGTCGTCGCCGCGGCGGTCGAGGCGACCGAGCGGGCGCTCGCGCCGCTGGGCGGCCGGCTCCCCGACCTCGTCTGCGCCTTCGTCGCCGGCGCCGACCCCGACGCCGTCGCCACCGCCGGAGTGCGCGTGGCCGAGCGCTCCGGCGCCGCCGCGATGCTCGGCTGCAGCGCCGGTGGTGTGCTCGCGGGCGGCTCCGCCGTCGAGGGCCGCGGGGCCGCCGCGGTGTGGGCCGCCGTGCTGCCGTCGGCGACGGTGCGCACCTTCCACCTCGAGGTGATGACCGGCGGTGCGACGGCGGCGGTGCTCGGCCTGCCGCCGCCCGCCGCCGGCGACGACGAGCTGGTGCTGCTGCTCGCCGACCCGTGGAGCTTCCCTGCCGACGGGTTCGTCGCCCAGGCGAACACCGCGCTGCCAGGGGTTCCCGTCGTCGGCGGCCTCGCCAGCGGCGCGGCGGCGGCCGGCGGCACCCGGCTGTTCGTCGACGGGCGCGTCGTCGACCGCGGAGCCGTCGGTGCGCTGATCACGGGGTCCGGCTCGACGGCGCTGGTGAGCCAGGGCTTCCGCGCGGTCGGCCCGCCGATGACCGTGACGGCGTCGGCGGGCAACGTCGTCCGCTCGCTGGCCGGACGGCGTGCGGTCGACAAGGTCGAGCAGGTCGTCGCCGAGCTGCCGCCGGTCGACCAGGCGCTGGCCAGCGCCGGCCTGCAGCTCGGCGTCGCCATGGACGAGTACGCCGACGACGCCGACTACGTCGCGCGCAGCGTGCTCGGCGTCGAGCGTGACACCGGCGGCCTGGTGGTCGGCGACGTCGTACCCGTGGGGCGCACCGTGCGGCTGCAGGTGCGCGACGCCGACGCCGCCGACGCCGACCTGCGCTCCGCGCTGGCCCGCTACCGCGCGACGACGCGGGACGTGCCGGCCGGCGGCGCGCTGCTGTTCACCTGCAACGGCCGCGGGGCGCACCTGTTCGGCGCCTCGCACGGCGGCGCCGACCACGACCCGGCGCTGGTGCACGCGGAGCTGGCGACGCAGGGCCTGGCCGGCTTCTTCGCCGCCGGTGAGCTCGGGCCCGTCGGCGGGCGCAACCACCTGCACGGGTTCACCGCATCGCTGCTGGCCTTCCCGGGCTGACGTGCCGGTCCTGGCGCTCGACATCGGCGGCACCAAGCTGGCCGCGGCGCTGGTCGACGACGACGGCACGGTGCTGCAGAGCGCGCGGCGGCCCACACCTGCCGAGCCCTGGCCGGCGTGCGTCGCGCTGCTGGAGGAGGTCGCCGGAGCCGCGCGCGTCGACGGCGTCGGTGCCGGCTGCGGCGGGCCGATGCGGTGGCCGGACGGCGTCGTCTCGCCGCTGAACATGCCGTCCTGGCGCGACTTTTCGCTGCGGCAGCGGCTCGCCGAGCGGTGGCCCGGCCGGCCGGTCCGGGTGCACAACGACGCCGTGTGCGTCGCGGTCGGCGAGCACTGGCGCGGCGCCGGTCGCGGCGTCGACGACCTGCTCGGCGTCGTCGTCTCCACCGGCGTGGGCGCCGGCGTCGTGCTCGGCGGGCGGGTGCTCGACGGCAGCACCGGCAGTGCCGGGCACCTCGGGCACGTCGTCGTCGAGCCCGACGGGCCGGCGTGCGGGTGCGGAGGACGCGGCTGCCTCGAGGCCGTCGCGCGCGGACCGGCGGTGGTGGAGCGAGCCCGGGCAGCCGGGTGCGCCGTGCGGGACGGCCTCGAACTGGCCGAGCTGGCCCGCGCCGGCGACGAGATCGCCCGCGCGGAGCTGGCCCGCGCGGGCCGCGCACTCGGCACCGGTTTCGCCTCTGCCGCAGCGCTCCTCGACCTGCGACACGTCGTCGTCGGCGGGGGCCTGGCGCAGGCAGGAGCGCCGCTGTGGGGGCCGCTGCACACGGCGGTCGCGACCCACGCACGGCTGCCGTTCACCCGCGGCCTGCGCGTCGTCCCCGCGGTGCTCGGCGCGCACGCCGGGCTCGTCGGCGCCGCGGCGCTGGTCATCGACCGTCGCTACTGGTCCGCCGACTAGGACGTGCGGATCCCGTGCTCGACGCACCGCGCGCTCCACCCGGTCGGCACCACCTGCACCACCATCCGGCGTCGGCAGTGCGCGCAGTACCGCGGCGGCTCGAGCGCGACGGCCCGCCGGCACCGCTCGTGCCCCTCGGCGGTGAGCGCCTGGCCGCACTGCCCGCACCAGGGCGCCAGCGGCAGCGCGTAGCCGAGCAGCTGCTTGCCCGGCTCGGGTGCCCAGTCGAACGACGGCGCGCGCACGAAGCCGAGCCGCTCGTAGAGCCGGTGGGCGGTGTGCATGCCGGTCTCGGACGACAGCCGGACGATCGCGGCGCCGGCCTCGCGCGCGCGGTCGACGGCCGCCCGGCTCAGCGCCCCGCCGACGCCGCGGCCGCGGTGCGCCGGGTCGACCACGAGCATCCGGATCTCGGCCTCGCCCGGCGCGGCGACGTTCGCCCAGGGCCCCGGCCCGAGCACCAGGGTGACGGCGCCCAGCAGGTCGTCGCCGTCCACCGCCACCAGCACCGTCGCGGACGCCGCCCGCGACGCCGCGTCGCGCAGGTGCGGCTCGTACGCCTCGCTGCCGAACCCCTCGGCCCGGTACACCGTCGCGGTGAGCGCGCCGACGGCGTCGACCTCGCCGGGCCGGACGTCGCGCACCTCGGTCACGTCCGCAGGCCCCTCACGACATCGCCCGCACGATCGCGCCGGTGACCGCCGCGACGTCGCGGGTCGTCGAGACGTACGGCGGCATCGTGTAGACCAGCCGCCCGAACGGCCGCACCCACGCCCCCTCCTCGACCAGCCGGGGCTGCAGCACCGCCATGTCGCACGGCTCGTCCAGCTCGACGACGCCGACCGCGCCCAGCACGCGCACGTCGCTGACGCCCGGCGCGCCGATGAGCGGCGCGAGTCCCGCCGTCAGCTCGGCCGAGATGCGCTGCACGGTGCCGCGCCAGTCGCCGTCGAGCAGGTGCTGCACGGACGCCCGCGCGACCGCACAGGCCAGCGGGTTCGCCATGAAGGTCGGCCCGTGCATGAACGCGCCGCCGTTCGCGTCGCAGCGCTCCGCCACCTCGTCGGTCGCGAGCACGGCGCCGAGCGTCATCGTGCCGCCGGTCAGCGCCTTGCCGACGCAGAGCACGTCGGGCACGACGCCGGCGTGGTCCATGCCCCACCACTCGCCCGTGCGCCCGAACCCCGTCGCGATCTCGTCGAAGACGACGAGAAGCCCTGCCGCTCTGCACATCTCGACGAGCCGCCGCAGCCACTCGGGGGAGTACCAGCGCATCCCCCCGGCGCCCTGCAGCACCGGCTCGACCACGACGGCCGCGAGGTCGTCGCGCCCGAGTGCGGCGGCGACCTGCAGGAGGTCGCTGTCGACGACGTCGTCGCCGTAGCGCGGCTGCGGCCGGTCGACGAAGACCTGCTGCACCACGTGGCCGGCGTAGACGGCGTGCATGCCGTCGGGGTCGGTGACGGCCATCGCCCCGGAGGTGTCGCCGTGGTAGCCGCCGCGCACCGCCAGCACTCGCGGTCGCCCGGTCGCCTGCACGGCCATCTTGAGCGCGACCTCCACGGCGACCGACCCGCTGTCGGCGAAGAAGACACGCGTCAGCTCCGCCGGCGTCACCGCGACCAGCAGCTCGGCCAGCTCGACGGCGGGCGCGTGCGTCAGCCCACCGAACATCACGTGCGCGAACCGGTCGACCTGCGCCTTGAGTGCGGCGTCGAGCACCGGGTGCCGGTAGCCGTGCACCGCCGCCCACCACGAGCTCATGCCGTCCACGACGGTGCGCCCGTCGTCCAGCGTCAGCGTCGTGCCGCAGGCGTCGACGACGCCGAACAGCGGCGTCGCCCGGGTGGCCGGTGCGTACGGGTGCCAGAGGACCTTGCGGTCCCGCGAGACCAGGCTCATCAGAGCGTCTGCGACAGGCCCTTCAGCGGCATCTTCAGGTCCTCGAGCATGTCGAGGTCCTCGGTCGCCGGCCGGCCCAGCGTCGTGAGGTAGTTGCCGACGATGACGGCGTTGATGCCGCCGAGCATGCCGTCGCGGGCCAGGTCGCCCAGGGTGATCTC
>DATMJH010000208.1:0-2737 GCA_035554015.1 Mycobacteriales bacterium | reverse complement strand
ACGGCGCCGCCGGCGCCCGCCGGGGCAGCGCCTGACACCACGACGGCCGCGAGAGGCGCCACGAAGAGCGCCAAGGCGGTCGCGAAAGCTCCTGCCGCAACCAGGCGGGCTGCCTCGAAGGTGGCAGCCGGAGCC
The DNA here is from genome assembly GCA_035554015.1 of Mycobacteriales bacterium. Lineage (GTDB taxonomy): Bacteria > Actinomycetota > Actinomycetes > Mycobacteriales > SCTD01 > DATLGD01. Next base: position 2,602 of record DATMJH010000208.1, on the reverse strand, counting down.
GCCGTGACCGCGACGGCGGTCAGCAGGACGGCGAAGGCCCCGCGGGCATCGGAGACCGGTGCAGCCGCGACGTCGGCGGCCAGGTCCGCGGCGAAGAGCGCGGGCAAGACCCCGGCGAAGACGGCGGCCAAGGCTGCCGGGAGGACCCCGACGAAGGCGGCGGCCAAGGCTGCCGGGAGGACCCCGGCGAAGGCGGCGGCCAAGGCTGCCGCGAAGACGCCGGCGAAGGCGGTCAAGGCTGCCGCGAAGACCCCGGCGAAGGCGGCGGGCAAGGCTGCCGCGAAGACCCCGGCGAGGGCGGCGGGCAAGGCTGCCGCGAAGACCGCGAGCAAGGCCCCGGCCACGACGCCGGCCACGACCGCTGCGAAGACGCCGAGGCGTGCGCCTGAGCCGGCGGTCAGCGCTGCTGCGAAGGCGACCGCCGGCAAGGCCGCCGAGCCGAGCCCGGCGACGACCACGAAGTCCCGGACGAAGACCACCAGGACCGCGACGAGCGCATCGACGTCGACGGCGACGAGCCGCGACGACGTCTCGGCCGACGCCCCCGTCCGGACGGCGCCGCCGGCGCCCGCCGGGGCAGCGCCTGACACCACGACGGCACCGGCGGGCAACGGACCGGCGACGAAGCCCTCGGCCGGGGCGGCGCCGCTGCACGCCGGTGACGCGTCGTGGACGAAGAAGGAGCTCCTCGAGGTGCGCGCCGAGCTCGAGCGGCAGGCGCGCGAGCTCCGGGGCGAGATCGACGACGCCGAGAACGCCGCCGCCGCGGTCAAGCGCGACCAGAGCAACGAGGGCTCGGGCGACGAGGCCGACGCCGGCACGAAGACCTTCGAGCGCGAGCACGAGCTGTCGCTCGCCAACAACAGCCGCGACCTGCTGCTGCAGGTGGAGCGGGCGCTCGCCCGCCTCGACGAGGGCACCTACGGCGCGTGCGAGAACTGCGGCAACCCGATCCCCAAGGCGCGGCTCCAGGCCTTCCCGAAGATGACGCTCTGCGTGGCGTGCAAGCAGCGTGAGGAGCGCCGCTGACCTCCCACGACGCGCCCGACGGCCCGCCGCACGACCCGACCCACCAGCCCGAGCACGTCCACCAGCGCGCCGCCGAGAGCGGGCGGCCGGCGGACCCCCCGCCACCGCGGCGGCTGGCCCTGCTGCTGGTCGTGGCGTCCACGGCGTTGGTGCTCGACGTCCTGAGCAAGGTCCTCGTCGTGGCGCGGCTCGAGGGCGACCGCTCGCTGGAGCTGCTCGGCGGCCGGCTGCTGATCCGCGTGAGCCGGAACCCCGGCGCCGCGTTCTCCTTCGCCGAGGGCGCGACCCTGCTGTTCACGGCTGTGGCCGCGGTGGTCGTCGTCGTGATCCTGCGCGTCTCTCGCCGGCTGCGCAGTCGCGGCTGGGCGCTGTCGCTCGGCCTGCTGCTCGGCGGCGCGTCGGGCAACCTCGTCGACCGGCTCTTCCGGTCGCCCGGTCCGGGGCGTGGCGCCGTCGTCGACTTCATCGACCTGGGCTGGTGGCCGAGCTTCAACGTCGCCGACAGCGCGATCGTCGTCGGAGCGCTGCTCGCGGTGCTGCTGTCGCTGCGCGGCGTCGAGATCGACGGCTCGCACCGGGCCGAGCGGTCATGATGGAGCCGTGAGCCAGCGCCGGACGCTCCCTGTGCCCGAGGGCCTCGAGGGACTGCGGTTCGACGCTGCCCTGAGCCGGCTGCTGGGCCTGTCCCGCACGGCGGCCGCCGAGATCATCGCCGGCGGGGGCGCCACGCTCGACGGCCGGCCGGCGGGCAAGAGCGACCGGGTGCTCGCCGGGTCGGTGCTCGACGTGGAGCTGCCGTCGACGGAGCCGCCGCCCGCCGCGCCGCCCCAGGTCGTCCCGGGGCTTCGCGTGGTGCACGAGGACGACGACGTCGTCGTCGTCGACAAGCCGGTGGGCGTGGCCGCGCACCCCAGCCCGGGGTGGGACGGCCCCACCGTCGTCGGTGGCCTCGCCGCGGCCGGCCACCGGGTCAGCACCAGCGGCGCCGACGAGCGACGCGGCATCGTGCACCGGCTCGACGTCGGCACGAGCGGGCTGATGGTCGTCGCCAAGAGCGAGCACGCCTACAGCGTGCTGAAGGACGCCTTCCGGACGCGCACGGTCGACAAGCGCTACCACGCGCTCGTGCAGGGCCACCCCGACCCGCTCGTCGGCACGGTCGACGCGCCGATCGACCGGCACCCGACGGCCGACCACAGGATGGCAGTGGTCACGGGCGGCCGCGACAGCGTCACGCACTACGAGACGATCGAGGCGTTCAGGTCGGCCACGCTCCTCGACATCCGGCTCGAGACCGGCCGCACCCACCAGATCCGGGTGCACATGGCGGCGCTGCGGCACCCGTGCGTCGGCGACCTCACGTACGGGGCCGACCCGGTCCTCGCTGCCCGGCTCGGCCTGACGAGGCAGTGGCTGCACGCCGTCCGGCTGGGGTTCGACCACCCCGCCGACGGCCGGTACGTCAGCTTCGAGACGGGCTACCCCGATGACCTCCGGACCGCGCTCGACCGGGTGGCGGCGGCGTCGTGAGAACGCCCGACCTGCGCGACCTCGACCGCCGGGTCGTGCCCAC
>DATMJH010000207.1:0-16144 GCA_035554015.1 Mycobacteriales bacterium | reverse complement strand
CGACCCGGACATGGCGCGGTTCTGGCAGACGGGTGAGCAGGTCGTCGAGCGCGTCGCCGACGACCTGCTCACCCGTCTGCCAGAACCGCGCCATGTCCGGGTCGTCGTAGTCGAGCGTGGTGTCGACGTACCAGGCGGCGTTGCGGCGCGCCGCACGGTCCCAGTAGCGGCGCATCCGCTCTGCCGAGCGAGCCGCGCCCCGGCGGGGCCGCGGCGAAGCGGTGGCGCTCACGCGACGGGCCGAGCGAGCACCGCGCTGTGCGGGACCCCCTGGCCGCCGGCGAGCACCCGCCGGAGCGCCGCGGTGCGCAGCGCCTCGAACGTGCGCGGCTGGGGCGGGTGCGCCGGCCCGAACTCGACGGGGAACGGCCCGGTCGCCCGCTCCACGCTGAACCCCCCGGCACGCACCATCTGGCGGTGGCCGGCGACCGACGGCTCCCACCACTGGCACAGCGTCCCGGTGCCCTTGAGCCGGGCGACCGGCCGGCGCGGGTGCAGCGCCGTCAGCGCGAGGTCGACCGACTCCACCGACAGCAGCACGCCGTCGCAGACCGACCGCACGGCCTCCAGAGCGCGGAGCGGGTCGCGCAGGTGCAGCAGCAGCGAGCCCATGACGACGACGTCGAACCGGCCGGCCGTGTCGGGCGAGAGGTCGTAGACGCTGAGCGGCAGCCGGCGCACCGACGAGCCCAGCGCCTCGGCGGCGATCCGGAAACCGGCGCCCTTCTCGGGGCCGGCGATCTGCGCGAGGTCGTCGGGCGCGCGCCGCCGGGCGTCGACCGGCCAGTCCCAGGCGCGGTGGTCGTCGATGTCGACGGCCACCACCTCGGCGGCGCCCCGCTGCTCCATGGTGAAGGCGAGGAACCCGTCGTAGGTGCCGACGTCGAGGCAACGCGCGCCGCGCACCTGCGGCCACGGCAGCCGGTCGACCGACCGCCGCAGGTCGAACCAGCCGGGGGTCGTCACGCCGCCGGGCAGGTCGAGGACGTGGTACCAGAGCGGCTGGGCGGCCACCGCCTCCCGCAGCGACGTCGTCATGCCGGCGAGTCTCCCAGCAGCGGGCGGTAGACCTCGTCGTCGATGCGCCTGGCGCAGGCCCGGACGTCGAAGCGCTGCGCGAACGCCGGGCCGGCCGCCCCGAGCGCCGCCGCGGCGGCCGGGTCACGGAGCAGCCGGACGAGCGCGTCGGCGAGGGCGGCGCTGTCGCCCTCCGGCACGACCAGCGCCGTGCGGCCCTCGTCGACGAACTCCGGCACCGCCCCGTGCCGGGTGGTGACGACGGGCCGGCCGCACGCCTGCGCCTCGAGGTTGACCAGCAGCAGGCTCTCGGCGTCGCCGTCGGACGCCGTGCGCGACGGCGAGCACACGACTGTCGCGCTGCGCAGCGCGTCGCGCACCGCGGCCCGGCCCGAGGCGTCGACGACCTCGACGCCGTCGGCGACGGCGGGGGCGAGCGGTCCGGACCCGACCAGGCGCAGCCGCGCCGCGGGCACGGCGGTCCGCACAGCCGGCCAGGCGTCGAGCAGCACGTCGAGGCCCTTCTTCTCGACGAACCGCCCGACGAACACCACCCGCGGCGGCCCGGCGGGCAGCGGCGCGGGCGTGAACCACCGGGTGTCCACGCCGGGCGGCACGCGGTGCACGCGCTCCGGGGCCGCGCCGGCCGCGACCGCGGCAGCGGCCAGGAAGCGCGACGGGACGACGACGGCGTCGGCCCGACCCAGCACCGGCCCGTAGTAGTCCGGCCAGGCCCGCGGGAAGGCGGTGACGTCGTGGCCGAACAGCGACACCACGACCGGCCGTCGACCCAGGACCCGGCGGGCGTCGCGCAGGCGGTAGCCGAAGTGGACGTGCACCAGGTCGGCACGCGTGGCGGCGGCCAGCGCCGGCACTGCCAGCGCGACGCCGCGGTCGGACCGCACCGCGCCGAGCGACACGGTCGGGCGCACCCTGGCCACCCCGGCCAGCGGTCGCTCGCGGCTGACGACGACACCGGTGCTGCTGCTGCCGCCGATCTGCTCGGCGACGAACCGCTCGGTGGGCGGCAGCCAGCGCGGGACCAGGTGCAGCACCCTCATCCGGTGTCCCGGCCGGCGTCCTGGCCGGCGGCGAGCCCGGCCGCCCGGACCGCGGCGAGGTGCTCGGCCAGCAGCCGCTCGGCGTACCGGTCGACGCCGTGCCGCGCCGCCGTGCGCAGTCCGGCCTCGGCGATCCGTCGCCGCAGCACCGGGTCGGCGGCGAGCCGCTCCACCGCGGCCGCCAGCGCGGCGTCGTCACCCGGGGGCACGACGAGGCAGTCGTGCTCGTGCGTGAGGAGGGCGGCCTGCCCGCCCGTGCCGGTCGTCACGACCGGTGTGCCGCAGGCCATCGCCTCGAGCGGCACCAGACCGAAGGGCTCGGTCCACACCGGAGGGAACAGCAGGCAGTCGGCGGCCCCGTACGCGGCCGCGAGCTCCGACCGGTCCCGGTGGCCGAAGGTGACGCGGTCCGCGACGCCGAGGTCGCGGGACAGCCGCTCGAGCTCGGCGCGGTGCGTCGCGTCGCCCCGGCCCACGACGTCCAGCCGGGCGCCGGACGGTAGCCGGGCGAGCGCCCGCAGCGCGACGTCGATGCCCTTTCGGGGGTCGATCCGCCCGACGAGGAGCAGCCTCCAGGTCCACGGCCGGTCGGGCAGCGCGGGACGTACCGGGAAGTCGCGCTCGCTGATGCCGCTGCCGATGACCGACGTGCTCTGGGGCACCCACCGGCCCCGTGCCCTCGCGGCCTCGCGGACCGCCTCGCTGACGAACACGGCCCGCACGCTCCGGGCGCCGGTCGGCCAGTCGGTGGGCAAGCCGGTCAGCGCGCGGCCGGCCCGGCGCGCGAGCCGCGACGACGACACCCTGCGGCGCCACAGGTCCGCCCGCTCGCCGTACACCAGCCAGTCGTCGCACACGACGAGCACGAGCGGGAGTCCGCGGTCGGCCACCTCGTTGAGCAGCCCGAGCGACATCGCGCCCATCGACCAGGCCGACACCACGTCCGGACGGACCTCGTCGAGCGCGGCGCGCAGCACAGCGCGGCTCTCGCGCTCGAGCGCCAGGCACTGGCGCAGCGAGCGCTGCGGGAGGCGGTGGTCCTGCCAGTAGAACGGCAGCAGCCGTCGCACGTCGGGCTCGGCACCGTCGACGACGCCGTCGACCCGCGTCCGCGTCGTGAGCACGACCGCGCGGTGCCCCCGGGCCCGCCAGCGCGCGACGACGTCCTGGCAGCTGGCCTCGTAGCCGCCGTAGGAGTGCGGCGGGTACATGCTCGTCACGACGAGCACGTCCACCGCTGTCCCCTCTCCCCGACGGCGAGTCGTCGTTCGTGCCGCCGGTGTCCGCGTCCGGACGGCTCGACGGCGAGCCGGCGCCCATCCTGCCCTGGCCGGCCGCGCGACCGGAGCCGCGACGGGAACGCGACATCGCGTGCCTGGGGCGGTCCGGTCACGTACTGTTCGTGCTCGTGCACCGGACTGGAGGGGCTTCCCTGAGCAGACGCCGGGCGCTGGCCGGTGCGCTGGGCGCCGCCTCGCTCACGCTCGTCGTCACGGCGCCCCCCTCCCTCGGCGCCGCTTCGGTGCCGCCACAGAGCAAGGTGCACGGCCTCGGCATCACGACGTCGTGGGACGGCCACAAGGTGGTGCCCCTCGACGCCGCCCGAATGGCCTCGACCGGTTCGAACTCGGTCTCCCTGGAGGCGACCTGGATCGTCACGAGCCCGGAGGACAACAGCATCGAGCCGGGCGGCCGCACCGTCCCGGACGAGGCCCTGCGCGCCGCCGCCATGGCCGCCCACGAGAACGGCTTGGACGTGCTCGTCAACGTCAAGGTCGCCTGCGAGGGCTGCTCGAACCACTGGCGCGGCAAGCTGCGCCCGTCGGACAAGGCCGCGTTCTTCGACTCCTACCGGGTCATGACCAACCACTACGCGAGCCTGTCCGAGGGGCTGGGCTCGACCGCCCGCGGCCGCGTGGTCGACAGCTTCTTCGTCGGCTCGGAGATGAACACGCTGCAGCGCGAGACCAGCCAGTGGATCGAGATCCTGAACCAGGCCCGGGCGCGCTTCACCGGCCCACTCGGCTACCAGGTCAACTGGGACGCCATGCACGAGGTGCGGTTCTGGCCGTTCACCGACATCGCCGGCATCTCGGTGTACATGCCGCTGTCCGACGCGCTGCAGCCGAACGTCGCCGACCTGGTGGCGGCCTGGCGCAGCAGCCAGGCCGAGGCGTGGAAGGGCACCAACTGGCTGGCCGAGATCGAGAAGCTGGCAAACACGAGCGGCAAGCCGGTGCTGTTCGGGGAGATCGGCTACCAGTCGGCCGCGCAGGCCACGCAGCGCCCGTGGCAGCAGGAGAAGCTCGAGGGCGACCACCAGGTCCAGGCCGACGCCTACCAGGCCGCGCTGCAGACCTTCTACGGCAAGAGCTGGTTCCTGGGGTTCATGTGGTGGGAGTGGAAGATCACCAGCGCCACGCCCGAGGACACCGACTACAGCCCGCGCAACAAGCTGGCCGAGCAGCTGCTCGTCCGGTGGTACCGCGGCGAGCGCCCCACGGGTGAGAGCTCGATGGTCGGGGTGACGCGGCCGTCCTCGCGCGGCAAGCCGGTGCCCCAGGACAGCCTGAAGGGGCCGTCCAGCCCGGACGGCCGGACCACCCTGTCAGCGCCCGTGCCGCAGGTGGAGCGCACGACCCCACCGCGGACGACGACCGCCCCACCCCCGCCGAAGACGGCGGCGCCCAAGACCTCCACCGCCGTCGCGGCACCGCTGCCGACGACCCTGCCCCCGACGACCGCCGCGCCGCAGGTGACGGCTGTCGGTCCCAGGTCGGGTCTCGAGGCGGTTCCGGTGACCTCTCTCGAGGAGGCCCTGGCGCTGGCCGAGGAGCGCCGGGCGGTGCGCCGCGGCGCGGTCGTGGCGGGGCTGCTCGCCGCCGCCCTCGGGCTCGGCCACGCCGTGTTCTGGGCGCGGCGCTACGGCCCGACGGTGCTCGCCTCCCCGCTCGTCCGGCGGTTCGCGAGGACCTCGGCGTAGACCGCCTCGTGGGCCGGCCCCACGGTGGCGTCCCAGCCCCACGCCGACGCGCGCTCGGCGCACCGCTGCGGCGTGCCCGGTCGCCCGGCCAGCTCGACGGTCTCGACGACGGCGTCGGCCAGCGCGACGACGTCACCGACCGGAGCCAGCCGGCCGGTGGCCGGGTCGTCGAGCACGTGCAGCGGCCCCCCCTCGGCCAGCGCCACGGCCGGCGTCCCGCTGGCCAGCGACTCGACCAGCACCAGGCCGAAGGCCTCGTACCGCGCCGGGAGCAGCGTGAGGGTCGCCGCGCGGTACCGCTGCGGGACCTCGGTGAGCTGCCCGACGCCGAGCACGTCCACCGCGGCGCGGACCCGCTCGGAGGCGCCGGCCAGGGCCGTTGACGGGTCCCCGGGACCGGCCACCAGCAGCCGGGTCGCGGGCAGCCGGTCGAGCACGAGGTCCAGCGCCGCGAGCGCGGTGCCGAGGCCCTTGCGCGGATCGGAGGCGTCGGCGGGGAACAGCAGCCGCGGCGGCCCGGTCCGCGGCGCCGGCTCGGGCGGGAAGCGGTCGGTGCGCACACCGGGGGGCAGCACCCGGACCGCGTCGGGGGCCACGGCCGGCACGACGGCACGTACCGCGGCAGCTGCGGCGGGCGAGAGAGCCGTGACGAGCTGCGAGCGCCGCACCGCCGCCTCGAACAGCTGCCGGTCGAACGGACGGCGGCCGAAGTGCTCGACGGTCGGCAGGCCCAGCATCGTGTAGAGGGTCGGGCGGCCGGTGGCCCGGGCCGCCAGCGCGGCGGACGGCACGAGCGCGTGGACGACGTCGCATCGGGCCCGCAGCAGCGGCGCCCACGCCGCGAGCCCGAACGTGTCGACGGGAGTCAGGCCGCGGCGCGCCGCCCACCGGTGCACCCGCCGCCCGGTGCCGGTGACCTGCACGACGTCGTGACCCGCCGCGCTCAGCCAGCCGGCCAGGTCGTGCAGGTAGCGCTCGCCGCCTCGGCGCACCTCGGGCCAGGAGTACGGGGCGGCCAGCGCGATCCTCACGGCTCGAGCAGCAGCACGAGGACCCTGGACAGCACCCGGCCCGGCGCCCGGCGGGTGACCGCCGACGCCACCGCCCACTTCCCGCCGCCCGACCAGGGGACGGTCGTGCGCCCGACGACGCGCAGGCCGCTGCGCCGCGCCAGCCGGGCGAGCCCGGCCCAGGTGTACTCGCGCAGGTGGCTCTGCGCCGCGTAGTAGTGCGCGCGGGGCGGCCGCCGGCCCGCCGCCAGGTCGCGCAGCCGGTGGACGAGCACCTGGGCGCTCCAGCGGTTCGGGGTCGCGACGACGACCCGGCCTCCGGCCGAGGTCACCCGCCGCAGCTCGCGCATGCCGGCGGCGTCGTCGGGCAGGTGCTCGATCGTGTCGTCGCACACGACGGCGTCGAAGACGCCGGCTCGGAACGGGAGCCGCTCGACGTCGCCCACCACGGCCAGCAGCCGGACGCCGTCGCGGGCGGCCTTGGACCGGGCCAGCCGGACGGTGCCGAGCCCGATGTCGAGCGCGACGACCGTCACGCCGTCGCGCCGGCCGACGGCGGTCGCGACGGCAGGGTCCGGTCCGCACCCCGCGTCGAGCACCAGCCGGGCGCTCGACGGGACGGCGCCGGCGACGACGTCCGCGGTCTCCGGGTAGGACAGCCGCGGCACCGCCGCCACGTCGGACGCGTACGCCGCCTCGAGGTCCTCGCCCAGGTGCACGTAGAGCCGCTTCACCTCCTCCGGGCGGCCGCTCGCCAGGGCGTCTGGCACCTCGACGCGGTGCCGCGCGAAGGCGTCGGCGGCCGGCTCCTCGGCCCCGGTCACAGCACGACCGTCCGGTGCCGCACGGAGCCGCGGGCCATGACCGCCACCTCGAGCGCGTCGACGGCGAGCGCACCCGGCAGCAGGGCCCACCTCCGGCGCGGGCCGCGCGCGACCGGCCACACCCTCGTGCGGAAACGCACCCACGGCAGGGCGAGCAGCAGCGGCTCCGGCCGGCGGCGGCCCGCCGCCGTCAGCAGCCCCACGAGCAGGAGCAGCACCGGGGGGTGCGTCGGCTTCCAGAACAGACCGCGGTGCAGAGACTCCCGCCGCGCCGCGGGGTGCTTGGCGTAGAGCAGCGGGACGTCGGTCCACCGCAGCGTCTCGCGCAGCGTCGCGCGCAGGCTGGTCGGCCGCACGTCGTGCCGGACCACGGCGTCGGGCGCGAAGACGCGGCGGCTGCCGAGCGCCTCGACCCGCAGCGCCAGGTCGGTGTCCTCGCCACCGGGCGTCGTGAAGGCCCGGTCGAAGCCGTCGACCGCCTCGAGGTCGGCGCGCCGGTAGAAGACGTTGCAGGTCTGCGCGAACCGCGCGTCCTCCACCCGCTGGGTCCGGTGGAAGTCGACGACCAGGTGCAGCTGGTCCGGGTCGGGCACGGTGCGGCCGACCACGACGGCGCGGCCGTGCCGGCCGAGTGCGGCGAGCCCGCCCTCGAGCCACCCGGGCTCGGGCTGGCAGTCGTCGTCGGTGAAGGCGACCACCGGTGCCGCCGCCGCCCGCCAGGCGATCTCCCGGCCGGGCGCTGGGCCGCGGTTCACGTCGGCACGCAGCAGCCGCAGCCGCAGCGGAGTGCCTGCCGCGAGCTCGGCCAGCACCTGCGGCGTCGCGTCGTCCGAGCCGTTGTCGCAGACGACCACCTCGAACTGCTCGCGCGGCAGGGTCTGGCGCTCGAGCGCCGCGACGAGCCGGGGCAGCAGATGCGCGCGGCGGTAGGTCGACACCGCGACGCTCACGGCCGGCGGCGCGGGCTGCTGCGCCGAGGTCACGGCGCGAACGGCGAGCCGCCGGGCCGGGCCAGCTCCTCGGAGTACCACGCGACGGTGCGTCGCAGCCCCTCCTCCAGCGGCACGGTGGCGCGCCAGCCGAGCAGGTCGGCGGCCTTGCGCGTGTCGGCGTGCATCCGCCAGATCTCGGTCGGCCGGTCGGGCAGCGCGCCGAACTCCGGCACGACCGGATCGCCGAGCAGGCGGAGGAGGCGCACGGCGAGGTCGCGCATGGACACCTCCTCGCCGCAGCCGAGGTTGACGACCTCGCCGACGACGCCGTCGGCCGTGGCGGCGCGCACGAACCCCTCGACGAGGTCGTCGACGTAGTTGAACTCGCGGGTCTGCCGGCCCTGCGTCATGCGCAGCGGCTCCCTGCGCAGCGCCCGTCCGATGATCTCGGGGATGACGCGGTCCGGGCTCTGCCACGGCCCGTAGGCGTTGAACGGCCGGACCAGGACGATCGGCCACCCGCGGCCCTGCACGAACATCCGGCAGTACCGCTCGGCGGCGTACTTGGCGACCGAGTAGGGCGACACCGGGTTCACCGGCCCGGTCTCGGTGAACGGCACGTCGACGTCACCGTAGATCTCGCTCGTGCCGGTGTTGACGAACCGCTCGTACCCCCGCGGCGCGAGCGCCTGCAGCAGGTTCACGGTGCCCTGCACGTTGGTCTGCACGCACTCGTCGACGCGGTCCCACGACGTGCCGACGTGCGTGTACGCGCCCAGGTGGAAGACGACGTCCGGCCGCACCGCCTCGGCGACGACGTCCATGGCGCTGCGGTCGGCCAGGTTGCCGCCGTGCAGCCGGACCCGGTCGCGGACGTCGACGAGCCGGGTCGGGTAGACCGACGACACCGTGCTGGTCAGCGCGTGCACCTCGGCGCCCTCGGCGACCAGCCGGCGGGTCAGGTGCGAGCCGAGGAACCCGGTGGCCCCGGTGACGAGGACGCGCGCTCCGGCCAGCGCAGCCACGGTGCCTCGTCCTCCTCCTGCGCCAGCCTGCGCATCTCCAGCAGGTCCTTCTGGGTGTCGACCGACATCCAGAACCCGGGGTGACGATAGACGTACAGCGCCCCCGCCCGGCTCAGCGCCGGGAGCACGTCCCGCTCGAGGTCCGGGCCGGGGGCGGCGTCGAGCGCACCCGGCTCGAGCACGAGGAACCCGGCGTTCATCCAGTGCCCGTCGAGCACCGGCTTCTCGCGGAACGCCTCGACCCGGCCCTCGCCGTCGGTCTCGACCGTCCCGTACTGCGAGCGCAGCGGGACGGTGGTGAGCGTCGCGGCGCCGCCGCACCGGCGGTGCGTGTCCAGCAGCGCGTCGAGGTCGACGTCGCCGACGCCGTCGCCGTAGGTGGCGAAGAACGGGCCGTCGAGCCGGCTCGCGCACTGCCGCAGCCGGTCGCCGGTGGAGGTGTCCTCGCCGGTGTCGACGACGTCGACGCTCCAGTCGGTGGGCAGGCCGGTCGCGAAGGCGCGCACCGCCTCCGCGCGGAAGCCGGCGGCCAGCAGGAACCGGCGGTGCCCCTGCCGCGCGTACACCTCGAGCACGTGCCGGAGCACCGGGTGCCGTCCCACCGGCAGCAGCGGCTTGGGGACGTCGACGGTGAGCGGGTGGGCCCGGGTCCCTCGGCCGCCGCACAGGACGACGGCGGGCAGCGAGCTCACGCGGGCAGCGGTCAGCCCTCGCCGACCATCGGGCTGCTGGCGACCTCCGTGCCGTCGGGGAGCGCCGAGATCTCGAAGTCGGCGAAGACGTTCGGCGCCACGCGCTGCAGCTCGCGCAGCATCGCGACGGCGAGCTCGCGGATCTCGACGTCGGCGTGCTCGCTGGCCCGCATCGCGACGAAGTGCCGCATCGCGCGGTAGTTGCCGGTGACGACGATGCGCGTCTCGGTGGCGTTCGGCAGCACGGCCCGGGCCGCCTGCCGGGCCTGCTTGCGCCGGCTGGTGACGTTCTCGACGTCGGCGAACTTCTTCTCCAGGCCCTCGAGCAGCCGGGTGTAGGCCTGCAGCGACGCCTCGCTGGCCTCGAGGAACATCGCGTGCAGCTCGGGGTCCTCGGCGATGACCTCCGGCTCGACCATGGCCGCGTCGCGCTCGGGCACGTACCGCTGGGAGAGCTGGCTGTAGCTGAAGTGCCGGTGCCGGATGAGCTCGTGGGTGAGCGACCGGGAGACGCCGGAGAGGTAGAAGGTGACCGAGCCGTGCTCGAGCACCGACAGGTGGCCGACCTCGAGGATGTGCCGCAGGTAGCCCTCGTTGGTGGCGGTGGCCGGGTTGGGCTTGCTCCAGGACTGGTAGCAGGCCCGGCCGGCGAACTCGGCGAGCGCCTGGCCGCCGTCGGCGTCGGTCTCCCACGGCACGTCCGCGGGCGGCTCGAAGTGGGTCCACCCGATGACCTGGACCTTCAGCGGGGCGATCTCGACCACGGGCGCGTCTTCCTCGGGAGCGGGGCCCTCTGCGGCGGGGGAAGCCGGGCCGGCGGCCAGCGTAGCCGCGGGCTCGCGGGTGCGGCGGCTGCCGCGCCGCACCCGCTGCTCGCGCCCCGGCCACCGGACGGACCTGTCGATCACCGGCCCGACCTGGCGGAACCGCCTGCGGGGGGACGACTGCGCCGATACCGTCCGCAGTTCGCACTCGACCGATCAGCAGAGGACCACCGATGAGCACACCGACGCGCCCCGACGACGAGCTGCGGCCCGCGCCGGTCCGGACCGACCCGTCTCGCGAGGCCGTGCCCTCGGCGCCGCTAGCGGCCCCTCGCTCGTCGGTAGCCGGGCGCGCAGCGCTCGCGCTGGCGCTGCTGGTCGGCTACTTCGTGCTCGCCGCCGCCGTGGTCGGCGGCCTGCTGTTCCTCACGGTGCAGGCCTTCGCGACCGGCGGCTCGGGCGTGGTGTCGACCAAGCTGGCCGTCTTCACCGGTCTCGTCGCGCTCGCCGTCGGACGGGCCGTGTTCTCGGTCGAGCAGCGCGGCGAGAACGTGGAGGACGGCGTCCGCGTCTCGCGCACCGATCAGCCGGAGCTGTGGGGGCTGGTCGACGAGGTCTCGGCCGAGCTCGGCGTCCCGGCCCCGGACGACCTGCGGGTCGTCGACGACGTCAACGCGTTCGTGCACCAGGACACCCGGCTGCTCGGCCTGGTCGGCGGGGACCGGCACATGGGCATCGGCGCGGGGCTGCTGCAGGTGCTCACGGTCGACCAGCTGCGCGGGGTGGTCGGGCACGAGCTCGGCCACTACGCCGGCGGCGACACCCGGCTGTCGTCGCTGGTCTACCGGGCGGGGGCGACGGTCGAGCGCACCGCCGACCAGCTCGGCCGTGACACGCTGCTGGGCCGGCTGTTCGCGCGCTACGCCGCCCTCTACGCCCGGGTGAGCCTGGCCGTCCGCCGCCGCCAGGAGCTGCGCGCCGACGAGGGCTCGGTGCGCGTCGTCGGCCGCGAGGTGCACGGCGCAGCGCTGCGCGAGGTGCAGGCGGGCGCCGCCGCGTGGAGCTTCTTCGGCGACCGGTACGTCGTGCCGCTGTGGCAGGCGGGCACCGCGCCGGCCGACATGTTCGTCGGCTTCCGCGAGCTGCTGGCCGACCCGGTCCGGCAGCTGCAGCTCGACGAGGTGCGGACGTCGGACGAGGGCCCGGCGGACCCGTACGACTCGCACCCGACGCTCACCGCCCGCCTGGACCACCTGTCACGGCTGCCCGACCGGATGCCACCGGGTGACGAGCGGCCGGCCCGGGCGCTGCTGCGGGAGCCCGAGTCGCTCGAGCGCCGGGTGACCGAGCAGGTCAACGCCTCCGTGCTGCGCGAGCTGCCGCGGCAGCGGTACGCCTTCGCCGGCGAGCTCGACGCCACGCCCTACGTCGCCGGGCTCGAGGGCCACGCCGCCGCGCTGTCCCGGGCCACGGCCGCTGTCGACGGGCTCGGCGCTCCGGCCGGTCTCGGTCGCACGCTGGCCCTGTTCGAGGCCGGGCGTGACGCCGATCTCGTCACCGCGCTGACCGGTGACCGCCGCGACCTGGGCGAGCAGGCGCGTGCCACCGACCTGCGCAACGTGGTGGGCGGCCCGTTCGCGCTCTCCGCCGCCCTGGCGCTGGTGGACGCGGGTGGGGCCCGGTGGCAGGCGAGCTGGGCGCAGCCGGTGCAGCTCGTCGATGCGGACGGCGAGCCGCTCGAGGTGTCCGCTGCGCTCGAGGAGGCGCTCGACAACAGCGGTGTGCCTGGGCTGCGGCCGGCGCTGGACGAGCTCGGCGTGCCGCTCGACGACGCCGCGCTGGCTCCGGCGGCTGACGCCGCCCCGGAGCAGGACCACACCGACGCGGTCGTCGCCGTCTGGCCGGACCTGGTTCGCGGTCGGGCCCGCTTCGACGCCGTCGTCACACGCGACCTGCTCGTGCTGGTGCGCCAGCCGAAGCGCTGGTCGACCACCCTGCGCCGCGGTCTCGCGTCGCAGTACGGCGTCGGCAAGGGCGGGTTGCGCGAGGCCGCCGGCCGCCGGGTCCGCGCGCTGCTCGAGCTGCCGCCGGAGCAGCTCGCCAGCCGACCGGACGCGCACGCGTTCCGCTGGGACGACCTGCCCGCGGTCGGGTTCAAGGGCGGGCTGGCGACGGCATGGGTGCTGCTCCTGCCCGGCCAGCCGAAGCCGTTCGACAAGCTCAAGGCCGAGGACGACGCCCTGGTGCCCGGTCCCGAGCAGACCGCGGCACTGCTGCGGCAGCTCGTCGGCGGTCGCCTCGACAGCAGCCTGTGAGCGGACGGCTCAGAGCGGCCGCTGCCACTGCGTGACCGTGCCGTTGGGCACGAAGCCGAGCGCCTCGTTCACCGCGATCATGTGGGTGTTCGTGGCGGCGTTGCCGGTCGCGACGCTCCGCGCGCCGGGGAGCACCTGCATCAGCCGGCGCAGCGCGACGACCTTGACCAGCGTGCCGAGCCGGCGCCCGCGGTGCTCGGCGCGCACGAGGGTCTCCCACTGCTGCACCTGCCGCGGCGCGGCCGGACGGCCGACCAGCTCGGTGAAGGCGACGAGCGCACCGCTGGGCCGGTGCACGGCCGCGCCGACGACGCAGGTGCGGCCCTGCTCGGCCAGCAGCTGCTCGCGCTCGCGGACGCGCGCGGCGTCCCACGTCTCCTCCTGCCAGTCGAGGTCGCCGAGCGGCACGTCGGTGGACATGGCGCGGCCGAGCTCGGCCCGGTCGTCGAGCAGCTCGTCGGGGCAGCGGTCGTGCCAGGTCAGCAGCTCGTAGTCACGGGCGAGCGGGGCGCAGCGGGCCTCGAGCTGCGCCAGCCGGTCCTGGTCGGCAGGCAGCGCGAGGTCGCGCCGCACCTCCTCCAGGGCGCACTCCAGGCCGGCAGCGGTGAGGAACGCGCGACCCGGCGAGCGGCCGGCGAGCGCCGGCGACTCGTCGAGCTCGGTCATGAGCAGGGTGCGGCCGGCGGCTCGGCCGCGGGCCGAGAGCGCGTCGAGCAGCGCCGTTCCGGTGCCGCGACGCCGCTGGGCCGCCGGCACGTGCAGCTCGACGTACGCCACGTGCGTGTTGTCGCGCACCGGCAGCTCCAGCCGCCCGGCGCCGACCGGCCGGTCGGCGGGGTCGACGGCGAGCACCAGCTCGACGAGCTCGGAGGGACGGCGCTCCGGCAGCCCGGCGAGCGCCGCGACGCGCTGCTCGGCGAGCGGCGGCTGGTCGTCCTCCGGCCGCAGGTCGCGCAGCACGTCGGTGGTGACGGCGTACCACCGGCCGAAGGCGACGTCGTCGCGGGGGTCGACGCCGACGACGCGCAGCACGCGAGCGTCCCGTTCCCCTGTCACGCTGCCCACCGGTCCACAGTGCCGCACCGCGCAACCGGTTTGCCGTCAGAGCGCCACGGCCAGCGCCGGCGCGAGGTCGCCGCGCGGGCGCACGACGACGTCGGCGAGCCCCTGCCACGCGGCGGCCTGCCGCAGCTGCGCGGCGAGCGCCGCGGCGGTGTCGGCGGCGTCCTGCCCGGGCTCGAGGTGGGCGGCCTGGACGAGCAGGGCCCCGGCCGGGCGGTCGGCCTTGAGGTCGACGCGCGCCCGCAGCGCCTCGTCGTGCAGGAACGGCAGCACGTAGTACCCGTGCACCCGCAGCGGCGCCGGCACGTAGATCTCGATGCGGTAGGTGAACCCGAACAGCCGCTGGGTGCGCGCCCGCTCCCAGACCAGCGGGTCGAACGGCGACAGCAGGGCGCTGGCGCGCACCCGCCGCGGCACGGCGGCGTCGCGGTGCAGCCAGGCCGGCTGCCGCCAGCCCTCGACCGCCACAGGGAGCAGCACACCGTCGTCGACGAGCTCGCGCACCGCGATCCGCGTGGGCGCGACCGAGAGCCGGAAGTAGTCGCGCAGGTCCGACTCCGTCGCGACGCCGTGGGCCCGCGCCGAGCGCTCGACGAGCCCGCGGTGGGCCTCCGCCTCGTCCGGAGTCGGCGCCGCGAGCACCTCGGCCGGCAGCACCCGCTCGGTGAGGTCGTAGAGGCGCTCGAACTGGCGGGTGCGCACCGCCGTGCTCACGCGACCTGACCAGAACAGGTGCTCCAGGGCCACCTTGGTCTCGGTCCAGCCCCACCAGGGGCCACCGCGTCGCTCCCCCGCGTGCAGCGCCCCGGCGCCGATCGGCCCCTCGTCGGCCACCCGCTGCAGCACGTGCGCCACGAGGTCGGGCCGCTCGACGGCGATGCGGCGGGTGCGTCCCCAGCCGGCCTCCCCCCGGGCCGCCTGCTCCATCCGCCACCGCAGCAGCGGGTGCAGCTCCACGGGCAGCAGCGAGGCCTCGTGGCCCCAGTACTCGAACACCTCGCGGTGCCGGTACGCGGCGTCGTCGACCAGCCGGCGGGGGTACGGCCCGAGGCGGGAGAACGCGGGCAGGTAGTGGGCGCGCTCGAAGACGTTGACCGAGTCGATCTGCAGCAGCTGAGTGCGCGACAGGACGCGGCGCAGGTGGCGCCGGGTGGCGGCGCCGGTCACCGGGGTGTCGTTGAAGCCCTGCGCCGCCAGCGCCACCCGCCGGGCGGCTGCCGGCGACAGGCGTTCGGGGCGCGGCACGCGGCGCATCGTGTCGCACGAGCGGTCCGCTCAGTACGTCAGCACGCGGTCGCTCTCGAACGTGAGCTGCACCAGCCGGGCCGGCGGCGCGGGCGAGGCCGCGGCCGCCGCGAGGTCGTCCTCGCCGACACCCCGCGCGCCGCTGGACATCTTCGACGCGAAGACCCGGCCGCCGCCGGCGACGACCGCGTCGAACGACTCGCGGAGCGAACCGGTGCCCAGACCGACCAGGTTGCCGAGCACCGCCGGACGCAGCAGCGGGCCGGCCACGTCGAGACCCGGCGGATGAGCGGCGCCGGACCCTACGCGCGCGCGTGCAGCGCCAGCAGCCGCTGCCGGCGCCCGGTCGAGTCCGCCACGTCCCGGTGGCCGTGCTCGGTGAGGTCGGTGAAGCCGGCCGTGGTGACCCAGTCGCGCAGGCACGCGGCGTTCGGCAGCCACCACGTCCAGAT
Source organism: Mycobacteriales bacterium (assembly GCA_035554015.1). Classification (GTDB taxonomy): domain Bacteria; phylum Actinomycetota; class Actinomycetes; order Mycobacteriales; family SCTD01; genus DATLGD01. The sequence goes on along the minus strand of DATMJH010000207.1, from coordinate 762 downwards.
CGTGTGGCCCTGCAGGAAGCGCGCGAGCGGCTCCTTCTTCCTCGACAGCTGGCGATCGACCGGCTCGAACAGCACGAGCCGACCGCCGGGCTCGAGCACCGAGCGCACCGCCTCCAGGGCGCCCACCGGGTCGCGCAGGTGCAGCAGCATCGCGCCGATGAACGCCAGGTCGACCGGGCCGTCGATCTTGTCCGCCGTCAGGTCGTAGACGTTGAGCGACCGGCGGTCGACGGAGGAGCCGAAGTAGCTCTTCAGCAGCGCGAAGCCGGTACCGGTCACCTTGCCGGCCAGCTCCTGCTGGACGGCGGCCCAGCGGTCGCGCGGCGTGTCCGGCGGCGGGATCTGGTCGACGTCGATGCCGATGACCTGGGCGCCGCGCTTCTCCAGCTCGAACGCCCAGAACCCGTCGAACGTGCCGACGTCGAGCGCCCGCAGGCCGGACAGGTCGGCCGGCAGCCCGGCGCCGTCGACGTGCGCGCGCAGGTCGATGAACCCGGACGTCGTGACGCCGGGGGCCAGCTCCACCACGTGGTACCAGTTGTGGTCGGCGGCGAGCACCTCGTCGACGTCCGGTCGCTCGGCGTGCTGCACGGGCGCTCCTCGCGACGGCGGAGCGGCCACCCTAGTACTCCAGCCGTAGTTCGTGATCTTCCGCGTGTCGCTGCCTGGAACGGCACGGCCACCGCTTGATCATCCTCGGTTGTGTCGACTCCGGATGATCTTGCGGTGGCCGCTGCTCACAACATAGAGCCTGGCGCGTGG
>DATMJH010000206.1:0-2621 GCA_035554015.1 Mycobacteriales bacterium | reverse complement strand
GCCGCACGCCACGTCTAGGAGGAGGGCAGCACCCCTGCCGGGCGCCGGACCTGTCGGCGCGCCGGTCAGGCACGACGGGTGGACCGACGTCCCGACGGGAGCCCTCCCGACGGCTCCCGCGGGGCCCGAACCCGACGGGAGCCCTCCCGACGGTTCCCGCGGGGCCCGAACCCGACGGGAGCCCTCCCGACGGTTCCCGCCCGGTCGGGAACCGCACGAGAGACTCCACGCCCCCCGTCGGGGAGGGGGGAGGGGGGTCAGCGGCCCTCGCGGCCGGCCGGCAGGTCGCTCGACGCCGCCGTCTCGCCGGCGCTCGCGCTGCGGGTCTGTGGCGCCGAGCTGTCCGACGGCGACAGCGCGTCGCCCTCGGACGCCACGCCGGTCTGCTCGTTCGCCGGCGCGCCGGTGGCCGTCGGCACGTCGTCACCCTTCTTGTCGACGCCGGCCAGGTTCGCCGGGATGCCCGCCGGTCCGTCCTCGGTGCCGGTCGTCCCGCCGTCGAGCAGCTGGTCCGAGCCGTCGACGAGAGTGGACTCCTCGGGCATCGCGGTGGGGCCGGCGGGGTCGTCGGGCAGCGGGTTCGTCGTCTCGGTCATGCGCCTGCCGTACCCGCCCTGAACCGGCTCGAAAGGGGCGTCCGGGATCCGGAGCGCTCAAGCCGAGCGCCCGAGGGCCGAAGCACTACGGGACCCGACTTCCCCGAGGGCGGTCGCCCGCCCCCGACACGGAGACACCGCAAAGTGCCCCGACGTCGTCCTGCGCTCTTGCGTGCGTACGTCGTCGCGGTGTGCCTGGGAGGGCTCGGCACCGCCGTGGCCGTGCTCGCCGGCCCCCCGCTGTCCGGCGGCCGCGGACCGGAGTTCGCCGTCCTGGCCGCGCTGGTCGTGCTGGGTGAGCTGCGGCCCATCGTCGTCACCCGTGGCGGCACGCGGCACGAGGTCACCCTGTCGTCGGTGTTCGCCCTCGCGCTCGCTCTCATCGGGCCGCTGTCCCTGGCCGTCGCGGTGCACACGTGCGCGGTCGCCCTGCGCGTCCTGGTGGCCCGCCGCCCGCCGGCGCACGTGCTGTTCGAGCTGGCGACCTCGGTGCTCACCGTCGCCGGTGCGCGCGTCGTCTTCGCGCTGCTGACCGGATCGGCCCTGCTGAGCGGGCAGCCGCTCGTGCTGCCGCAGCAGCTGCCGGCTGCGCTGGCGGCCGGCGCCGCGTACTTCGCGCTGAGCACCGCCCTCGGCTCGGTCGCTCGGGCCCTGACGGTGCAGGCGCCGGTCGCCCCGGCAGTCGCGCGCGACCTGCAGGCGCAGCTGGCGACGTCGGCCGTGCTGCTGTCGTTCGCGCCCGTCGTCGCCGCGGCGGTCGGCGTCACCGTGTGGCTCGTGCCGCTGCTGCTGGCGCCGATCGCCGCGATCTCCAAGAGCGCCCGGCTGCTGGCCGCGCGAGAGCACGAGGCGCTGCACGACAGCCTCACCGGGCTGCCCAACCGCACGCTGTTCCGGCTGCGGCTGCAGCAGGCGCTCGAGGCCGCGCGGGTCGCGCCGGCGCGGCTGGCGGTGCTGCTGGTCGACCTCGACCACTTCAAGGAGATCAACGACACGCTCGGGCACCAGGTGGGCGACGAGCTCATCGCCGAGGTCTCCCGGCGGCTGTCGGCCAACCTGCGGCCGGGGGACACGGTGGCCCGGCTCGGCGGCGACGAGTTCGCGGTGCTCGCCACGCTCCTGCACGGCGAGGGCGACGCCGTCGCGCTGGCCGAGCGCCTGCTCGAGGTGCTCGAGGACCCGTTCGTCGCCGGCGAGGTGCGGCTCGACGTGCAGGCCAGCCTCGGCATCGCGGTGCATCCGGCGCACGGTGCCGACGTCGACCTGCTGCTGCGGCGGGCCGACATCGCGCTCTACCAGGCCAAGCGCGAGCGCGGCATGGTGCGCGTGTACGAGGCCGGGTCGGACGACCACACGCCGGAGAAGCTCGCGCTCGCCGCCGAGCTGCGGGCCGCGCTGCAGAACGACGAGCTGTTCCTGGAGTTCCAGCCGCAGATCGCCCCGGTGAGCGGCCGCACCGTCGGGTTCGAGGCACTGGTGCGCTGGGACCACCCCACCCGCGGGCTGCTCCTGCCGGACGACTTCGTCCCCGTCGTCGAGAACACCGGGCTGATCCAGCCGCTCACGATGGCCGTGCTCGACCGCGCGCTGTCGGCGCTGGCCGACTGGCGCGCCGCCGGGCACGAGGTCTCCGTCGCGGTCAACCTGTCGGTGCGGCACCTCACCGACCTGGGGCTGCCGCGCCGGGTCGAGGCGCTGCTGAAGGGGCGGGGCATCCCGCCGTCCGCGCTGGTGCTCGAGGTCACCGAGACCGTCATCATGTCCGACCCGACCCGGGCGGTCGCCGTCCTCAGCCTGCTGCGCGACCTCGGCATCGGCGTCGCCGTCGACGACTTCGGCACCGGCTACTCGTCGCTGGCGTACCTGCGGCGGCTGCAGGTCGACGAACTGAAGATCGACAAGTCGTTCGTCATGGACCTGCCGCGCGACGAGGGCGACGCGGTGATCGTCCGGTCGACGATCGAGCTCGGGCACAACCTCGGCCTGCGCGTGGTGGCCGAGGGCGTGGAGGACGAGGCGACGCTG
>DATMJH010000205.1:0-4693 GCA_035554015.1 Mycobacteriales bacterium | reverse complement strand
GTCCCCGCCCTGCCCGGCGCCGGGTTGCCGGTGCTGCGGCTGCTGCCGGCCCCGCTGTCCGAGCCGCCCTACGACGACGAGCTGCCCGACGGCGCGCGGCTGCGCCTCGTCCCGGCCCGCCCGGCCCAGCCGGGAGCCGCGCCGGTGGTGCCGCTGCACGTCGTCCCCGGCCCCGGTGCGCCGGCGGACGGGGACGGTCGCACCCCCCTCGCCGAGCTGCCCGAGGTCCGGCCGTTCGCACGCGCGCTCGTGCAGCGGCTGCTCGAGGTCATGGCAGGGCTGCGGCCGCTCGCCCAGCTGCAGCGCGACACCAGCCTCGAGGTCTACGACGACCTGGCCGGCCGGCTCACCCCCGGGCGCCGCACCACCGGCCCGCGGCCGTCGCCGCGCGACGTCCGCAGCGTGCACGTGCAGACCCGGGCCGACGGCGTCGCCGAGGTGTGCGCCACGGTCCACCGCGGCGGCCGCATCACGGCGCTCGCCTTCCGGCTCGAGGGCCGGTCGGGCGCGTGGCGGTGCACGCAGCTGGCCGGCGTCTGACCCGCCGGCGGGCTACTGCTCCCGCCCGCTGTGCCGCGGGTCGCCGTGGCAGCGCTTGTACTTCTTGCCCGAGCCGCAGAAGCAGGGCGAGTTCCTCGACTGCTCGCGGGCGGCGTGCCCGGCCGGGCCGGCCGACGAGCCCGCGCCCGGCCCGCTGACGTGCGTCACGCCCGCGCGGCCGGCCTCACCGTCGACCGTGGGCGCCGTGTACTGCAGCGGCGCCGACCGGTCCGGGCGGCCGAACGCCTCCGGCAGCACCGCCGGCGCGGGCGCCGGCGGCGCGCCGAGCGCGGACGCCGGCCCGGACGCCGGCCCGGACGCCGCACCCAACGCGGAGGCGGGGGCCGGGCGCTGCGGCTCGGACGCGGCCGGCGCCGCGGAGGCGACGGGTGCGGCGACCGCGCCCGCCCGCGCCCGCTCGTCGTCGGTCAGCGGCTCGACCTGCACCTCGCCGGGCTGCTCGCCGGGACCGGTCGCGACCAGCCCCTGCGCGGGCTGCGGCGCGGGCACGCCGGCCGCCACCGACTGCTCGCCGCCCTGCCCCTCGACCGTGACCTCGACGTTGAACAGGAAGCCGACCGACTCCTCCTTGATCGCCTCCATCATGTTCACGAACATGTCGAAGCCCTCGCGCTGGTACTCGACCAGCGGGTCGCGCTGTCCCATGGCGCGCAGGCCGATGCCCTCCTGCAGGTAGTCCATCTCGTACAGGTGCTCGCGCCACTTGCGGTCGAGCACCGACAGCAGCACCCGGCGCTCGAGCTCGCGCATCACCGGCTCGCCGTCGGGGCCGGTGCCGAGCGAGGCCTCGCGCCGGTCGTAGGCGGCCTGGGCGTCGGCCTTGACGTCCTCGGCGAGCGACTCCGCCGACAGGCCCTGGCGGTTCTCACCGTCGTAGTGCTCGAGCGTCAGGCCGACCGGGTAGAGCGTGCCGAGCGCGGTCCAGAGCTGCTCGAGGTCCCAGTCCTCCGGGTAGCCCTCAGCGGTGGCCGCCATGACGTAGCCCTCGACCGCGTCGTCGACCATGTGCCGCACCTGCTCGTGCAGGTCCTCGCCGTGCAGGATCTTGCGCCGCTCGTCGTAGATGACGGTGCGCTGGCGGTTGAGCACCTCGTCGTACTTCAGGACGTTCTTGCGGATCTCGAAGTTCTGCTGCTCGACCTGCGTCTGCGCGCTGCGGATCGCCCGGCTCACCATCTTGCTCTCGATCGGCTGGTCGTCCGGGATGTTCATCCGGTCCATGATCGACTCGACCGCACCGGCGTTGAACAGCCGCATGAGGTCGTCACCGAGCGAGAGGTAGAAGCGCGACAGTCCCGGGTCGCCCTGCCGGCCGGAGCGGCCGCGCAGCTGGTTGTCGATGCGCCGCGACTCGTGCCGCTCGGTGCCGAGCACGTAGAGCCCGCCCGCCTCGACGACCTCCTCGTGCTCGGCCTCCACCGACCGCTGGGCGCGCTCCAGTGCCTCTGGCCAGGCCTGCTCGTACTCCTGCGGCGTGTCGACCGGCGAGAAGCCGCGGGAGGCGAGCTCGGCCGCGGCGATGAACTCGGGGTTGCCGCCGAGCATGATGTCGGTGCCGCGGCCGGCCATGTTGGTGGCGACCGTGACGGCGCCCTTGCGCCCGGCCTGCGCGACGATCGTCGCCTCGCGGGCGTGCTGCTTGGCGTTGAGCACCTCGTGCGGGATGCCGCGCTTGCTCAGCAGCGCCGACAGGTACTCGCTCTTCTCCACCGACACGGTGCCCACGAGCACCGGCTGCCCGGCCTCGTGCTTCTCGGCGATGTCCTCGACGACGGCCTCGAACTTGGCCGGCTCGGTCTTGTAGACCACGTCGGGCTCGTCGAGGCGGCGCGGCGGCTTGTTGGTCGGGATCTCGACGACGCCGAGGTCGTAGGTCTGGGAGAACTCGGCGGCCTCGGTGGAGGCCGTGCCGGTCATGCCCGAGAGCTTGTCGTAGAGCCGGAAGTAGTTCTGCAGCGTGATGGTGGCCAGGGTCTGGTTCTCGTTCTTGATCTGCACCTTCTCCTTGGCCTCGATGGCCTGGTGCATGCCCTCGTTGTAGCGGCGGCCGGCCAGCACGCGGCCGGTGTGCTCGTCGACGATGAGCACCTCGCCGTCGATGACGACGTACTCCTTGTCCTTGCGGTACAGCTCCTTGGCCTTGAGCGCGTTGTTGAGGTAGCCCACCAGCGGCGTGTTGACCGACTCGTAGAGGTTCTCGATGCCGAGCTGGTCCTCGACCTTCTCCACGCCCGGCTCGAGGATGCCGACGGTGCGCTTCTTCTCGTCGACCTCGTAGTCGAGGTCGCGGACGAGCTTGGGAGCGATCCGCGCGAACTCCTGGTACCAGCGGGTGGCCTGGTCGGCGGGGCCGCTGATGATGAGCGGGGTGCGGGCCTCGTCGATGAGGATGGAGTCGACCTCGTCGACGATCGCGAAGTTGTGCCCGCGCTGCACGAGCTCGGCCTGGCTCCAGGCCATGTTGTCGCGCAGGTAGTCGAAGCCGAACTCGTTGTTCGTGCCGTAGGTGATGTCGCAGGCGTAGCTCGGCCGGCGGACGTCGGGCCGCTCGTTGGCGAGGATGACGCCGACGGTGAGGCCCAGGAAGCGGTGCACCCGGCCCATCCACTCGGCGTCGCGCTTGGCGAGGTAGTCGTTCACCGTGACGATGTGGACGCCCTTGCCGTCGACGACGTTGCCGTCGAGGTCGCGCGCGTCGAGCGCGTTGAGGTACGCGGCGAGCGTGCTGGTGAGGGTCTTGCCCTCACCGGTGCGCATCTCGGCGATGTTGCCGAGGTGCAGCGCCGCGGCGCCCATGACCTGCACGTCGAAGTGGCGCTGGCCGAGCGTGCGGCGAGCGGCCTCGCGCCCCACCGCGAACGCCTCGACGAGGATGTCGTCGAGCGTCTCGCCGTCGGCCAGCCGCTTCTTGAAGACGTCGGTCTCGGCGCGCAGCTCGGCGTCGGACAGCGCGGTGATGTCGTCCTCGATGCCGTTCACCGCGTCAGCGATCGCCTTGAGCCGGCGCAGGGTCTTGCCCTCGCCGGCGCGCAGCAGCTTCTGCAGGACCACGGAGCGCACCTTCCGGTCGGCGGGGTGACGGCCCGGGACGGGCGGCGCCACCGCGTTGCGCATCGTAGGCGCCTGTCCCGTCCCGGGCGCCGTGCCGGGAGAACGTCCGAGCCCGCGGTGCCGTGCCCGGCACACTGGGCGGGTGACCACGCCGTCGCTCGGGCCCACCGAGATCACCGCCGGACGGCTGCACCTGCGCCCGTGGCGGGCCGCCGACGCCGACGCCGTGCACGCCGTCTGCTCGGACCCGGAGGTGCAGCGCTGGACGACGCTCCCGGCGGTAGGGCACCGGGAGCACGCCGTCGACTACGTCGAGCGGCTGTCGCCGCAGGGCTGGGCCGACGGCACCGCCGCCTGCTTCGCCGTGGTGGACGCCACGACCGGCGACCTGCTCGCGAACGTCTCGCTGAGCGACATCGCCGACGCCGCCGCGGTGATCGGCTTCTGGGCAGGGCCCGAGGCGCGCGGCCGCGGGGTGACGACCGAGGCGGTGGGCGCGGTGTGCCGCTGGGGCTTCGGCGCGCTCGGGCTCGAGCGCGTCACGTGGTACGCGATCGTCGGCAACGCCGGGTCTCGGCGGGTGGCCGAGCGGAACGGCTTCGTCGTCGAGGGCACGTTGCGCCGCTGGCTCGTGCAGCGGGGCGAGCGGCGCGACGCCTGGGTGGCCGGCCTGCTGCCGGGTGACCTGCCGCAGTGAGCACCGGGTGATCACGGTGCGGCGCGTGCCACCTCGGCGCGGAGCGCCGGCACCATGATCACGCTGCCGGCGCTCCTGCTCAGGTGATCTCGAGCAGCTTCTCGCGCACGGCGTAGACGACGGCCTCCATCCGCGAGTGCAGCTGCAGCTTCTCCAGGATGTTGCGGATGTGGTTCTTGACGGTGTTCTCGCTGATGAACAGCTGCTTGGCGATGTCGCGGTTGTTCAGGCCCTTCGCGACGAGCTTGAGGACCTCCATCTCGCGGTCGGTGAGCCGCGGGGTGGGCATCTGCTGCTTCTCCTCGTCCTTCTTCGCCATCGTGGCGAACTCGGTGAGGAGCTTGGTCGCCATCGAGGGCGAGATGAGGGACTGCCCGCCGTGGA
>DATMJH010000204.1:0-4058 GCA_035554015.1 Mycobacteriales bacterium | reverse complement strand
GCTACGACGCGTGGATGGCCGGCGAGCGCCGCGTCGTCGCCGCGAGCCTCGCCACCAGGGCGATGGAGGCGGCGTCGAAGGTGACGCCGGACGCCGTCAAGGCGCGGCTGCACCGCGCGATGGCCGAGCCGCAGGACGGCTAGGTCTCGACGACCACCGGGATGATCATCGGGCGGCGGCGGTAGGTGTCGCTGACCCACCGTCCGACGACGCGCCGCACGGCCTGCGCGAGCTGGTGGCTGTCGGCGACGCCCTCGGCGGCCTGCCGCTCGAGCTCCTCCTCGATGAGCCCGCGCACCGGGTCGAACGCCGAGCGGTCGTCGCTGAACCCGCGGGCCGCGATCTCCGGCCCGCCGGCGATCTTGCCGCTCACGCTGTCGACCGCGACGGTGATCGAGATGAACCCCTCGTCGCCGAGGATGCGCCGGTCCTTCAGCGTCGACTCGCCGACGTCGCCCACCTCGAGCCCGTCGACGAAGACGTAGCCGCAGTCGACGCCGCCGACGATGGAGGCCTTGCCGTCGACGAGGTCGACCACGACGCCGTCCTCGGCCAGCACGATCCGCTCGTCCGGCACCCCCGTGGCCCGGGCGAGCGCGGCCATCGCGCGCAGGTGCCGCCACTCGCCGTGCACCGGCATGAGGTTCGACGGCCGGGTGGCGTTGAGGATGTACAGCAGCTCACCGGCGGAGGCGTGGCCGGAGACGTGCACCATCGCCACGCCCTTGTGCACGACCCTCGCCCCCCAGCGGGACAGGCCGTTGATGACGCGGTAGACCGCGTTCTCGTTGCCCGGAATGAGCGACGACGCGAGCAGCACCGTGTCGTCCGGCTCGATCCGGATCTGGTGGTGCGAACGGTTCGCCATCCGCGACAGCGCCGACAGCGGCTCGCCCTGCGAGCCGGTGGAGATCAGCACGACCCGGTCGTCGGGCAGGGCCTCGACGTCCTTCATGTCCACCATCAGCCCCGGAGGGACGCGCAGCAGGCCGAGGTCGCGCGCGACACCCATGTTGCGCACCATCGAGCGACCGACCAGCGCGACGTGCCGGCCGTGCTCGTGCGCGGCGTCCATGACCTGCTGCACGCGGTGCACGTGCGAGGCGAAGCACGCGACGATGACCCGGCGCTTCGCCTGGCGCATGACGTCGTCGATGACCGGGCCGATCTCGCGCTCCGACGGCACGAAACCCGGCTGCTCGGCGTTCGTCGAGTCGAGCAGCAGGAGGTCGATGCCCTCGCTGCCGAGCCGCGCGAAGCCGCCGAGGTCGGTGAGCCGGCCGTCGAGCGGCAGCTGGTCCATCTTGATGTCGCCGGAGTGCAGCACCAGGCCCGCGTCGGTACGGATCGCCACGGCCAGCGCGTCCGGGATCGAGTGGTTGACCGCGAGGAACTCGCACGAGAACGGGCCGAGCTGCTCGGTCTGCCCCTCGGCGACCGTGAGCGTGTACGGCTCGATCCGGTGCTCGCGCAGCTTCGCCTCGAGCAGCGCCAGGGTGAACCGGCTGCCGACGATCGGCAGATCACGCTTCTCGCGCAGCAGGTACGGCACCGCACCCAGGTGGTCCTCGTGGCCGTGAGTGAGGACGACGGCCTCGACGTCGTCGAGCCGGTCCCGGATGTAGGAGAAGTCCGGCAGGATGAGGTCGATGCCGGGCTGGTCGGTCTCCGGGAACAGCACGCCGCAGTCGACGACGAGCAGCCTGCCGGCGTACTCGAAGACCGTCATGTTGCGGCCGATCTCGCCCAGGCCGCCGAGCGCGACGACGCGCAGCCCGCCCTCGGGCAGCGGCGGCGGCGGCCCGAGCTCGGGGTGCGGGTGGCTCATGCGGTGCGCGCCTCGCGCCGGTCGAGCGAGATACCGGCCTGCTCGAGGTCGCGGCGCAGCACGGCGACCTCGTCCGACGTCGCGTCGACCAGCGGCAGCCGCACCGGGCCACCGGGCAGCCCGAGCTCGCGCAGGGCCGCCTTGACCAGGATCGTGCCCTGGGTGCGGAAGATGCCGGTGAAGGCCGGCAGCAGCCGGCTGTGCAGCTCGCGCGCCCGCGTGAGGTCGCCGGCGACGAACGCCTCGATCATCTCCCTGGTCTGTGCCGCGGTCAGGTGCGTGCTGGTGCCGACGACGCCGACGGCGCCGACCGCCAGCAGCGGCAGCGTCCAGCCGTCCTGGCCGGAGTAGTAGGCGAGGTCGGCGCGCGCCAGCACCCACGACGTCGCCTCGAGGTCGAGCTTGGCGTCCTTGACCGCGACGACCTGCGGGTGCGCCGCGAGCTGCACGAGCGTCGAGGTCTCGAGGGCCAGTGCGGCACGGCCCGGGATGTCGTAGAGCATCACCGGCAGGTCGGTGCTCGACGCGACGCGCTCGCAGTGCGCCAGCACCCCGGTCTGCGGCGGCTTGTTGTAGTACGGCGTGACCAGCAGCAGCCCGTGCGCGCCGGCGGCCTGCGCGGCGCGCGCGAGGTGGACGCTGTGCTCGGTGCTCGGTGTGCCGACACCGGCGACGACGCCGGCCCGGTCGCCGACGGCCTCGACGACGGCGCGCAGCAGCTCGGACTTCTCCGCGTCGGTGGTGGTCGGCGACTCCCCGGTCGTCCCGTTGACGACCAGGCCGTCGTTGCCGGCGTCGACCAGGTGGGCGGCCAGCCGCTGCGCGCCGTCGAGGTCGAGCGCGCCGTCGGCGGTGAACGGGGTGACCATCGCCGTGAGCACCCGGCCGAAGGGCGCCGTGCGGCCTTCAGGGCGTGCTGCGGTCATGGCCGGAGGCTACCGGGACGTCGCCGGCCGGGCGCCGCGCCGGCGCCTGGCGTGGCGCCCGGCTCCTCCGGAGACGGCCGCGCCCGGCCCCGGGTGAGCGGAGCCGGGCGCGGACCCGTGCGGTGTCGAGCTACCCGACGAGGTAGCCCACGACGTCGACCACCAGGTGCGTCTTCGACCCGGCCGGACCGCCGACCCGCAGCGACACCTGGCCCTGCTCGTCGATGCCGGTCATGACCGCGTTCGCCTTGGTCAGACCCGGTGCCAGGTTGAGGTTGGACGTGCCCGGCCACGACGTGCCGGCCGGGAAGGCCGCCACGTACATGCCGTGCGTCGCCTGCAGACCGGTGAGGTTGAGCAGCACGCCGGTCGCGCCCTCGGGCGCACTGGTCAGGTCGATCGTGCCGGTGCCCGGGCCGACCGGACCGGAGCCACGACGGCTGTCGTACACCCGCTCCGGCGCCGACAGCGGCACCAGCACCTGGTCGGTCCCGGCCGCGACCGGGCGGACGACGCCGACCAGGTCGACGATCACCGAGGCCGCGCCGGACAGGTAGACCCGGACGGTGCGGTCGGCGCTGACCCGCGTGAACACCTCGTTGGCCTGGGTGACCCCCGGGACGTAGTTCACGTTGCTCACCGGCGGCTTGCTCGTCCCGCCGGCGTGCACCACGAGGTAACCGGGCTGCTGGGCGCCGACCACGGTCACGTTCAGCACGACCGAGGTGGCACCCGCCGGCACCGCGTCCGCCGGCAACGGCACGTCGAAGCTGCCGCTGCGCACCGGGGTGGCGGTCCTGCGGGTGTCGAGCACGCGCACCGGGGTCCCGGTCGTGATCGAGCCGGCACCGGCTGTCGGGGCGCTGGCGAAGCTGCCGACGAGGTCGGCGACGAGGTGCACGTCACCGGTGTTCGCGAACAGCACCACCCGGCGGCTGCCGTCGGCCGGCATGGCGACGATCGCCTCGTTGGCCTGCGTCTGACCGGTCGCCACGTTGAGGTTGCTCGTGGGCGGCCGGCTCGTGCCGAACGGGTAAGCGACGACGTAGCCGCTGCCGGTGCTCTGCAGTGCCGTGAGGTTCAGCACCGCAGCGCTGGCGGAGGCCGGCAGCCGCGACGACAGGTCGACGACGACGGCGCCGTCGACCTTGCCCGCGTTCGCCGTACCGGTGCCGTGTCGGGTGTCGAGCACGCGGACCGGCTCGGACTGCGCGACGTAGAAGCCGTTGCCGCTCGGCAGCACCGAGAACGACGTCGTCGTGCTCGCGCTGTTGCCGGCAGCGTCCACCAGCGTCGTGCTCACC
>DATMJH010000203.1:0-2063 GCA_035554015.1 Mycobacteriales bacterium | reverse complement strand
CTGCTCGACGGCGTCCTCGAGGCAGCCGGCGACACCGACCGGTCGGGCCGACCCGGCGTGGTCACCGAGTGCGAGCGGCTGGCCGAGCTCGTCGTCGAGGTCGCCGCCTCGCTCGGCCTGCGTCCTGTGGTCGGCAAGGCGAGCGGACGGCGTCGCGGCGTCGAAGCAGCACTGCACGAGGTCCGCTGGCCCCCCGCCGACCAGCCGGCCCGGCGGGGGCTGCGGCTGCCCGGGGGCCGCGCGGCGCGGGCCCGCGCCGTGGTGGCCGTGCGACCGACCGCGTCGGTGCCGGTCCGGTGCATCGAGGTCGCGGCCGCGAGTGGCACGTTCCTCGTCGGGCGCACGTACGTGCCGACGCACAACAGCTCGCTCGGCCGGCTCGGGCTGCTCACGCACTCGACCGCCGGGTTCATCGACCCCGGCTTCTCGGGTCACGTGACGCTCGAGCTGTCGAACGTCGCGAACCTGCCGATCAAGCTCTACCCCGGCATGAAGATCGGGCAGGTGTGCGTCTTCCGGCTGACGTCGCCGGCCGAGCACCCGTACGGCTCCGACGTGTACGGCTCCCGGTACCAGGGCCAGCGCGGCCCCACGCCGTCGCGCTCGCACCTGCGGTTCAGCCGGGCCAGCACCCTGCCGCCGGGCTGACGCGCGCGCCGCCGCGCCGCGGAGGCGGCCGGCGAGCCGGTGCAGTGCAGTCGCCCACGTGCTCGGCCGGCAGCAGGTGGCGAGCCGCACGAGCCGCTGACGCGCGGCGTCGCGGCGGAGGTCGGCCGTGTGGGAGTCGAGCTCGTCGAGCGTGTACCAGACCATGTCGTCTCCGCCGGAGCGGTGACCGCGGGGCGGCGCGCCCCTCGTGGGGCAGCGGGCTCAGCAGCAGGAGGCCGCGACGCCGTCCGGCGCGGCGTCGCTCGTCGGCGCCGTGGCGGCGCAGCAGACCGCGTCGTCGCCCGCCGAGGGACCGGCGCCGAACGTCTCGCTGTCGGCGAGCACGGTGTAGATCTCCCAGGCCTCGCCGTCGGGCGCGGCGACCCAGACCTTGTCCTGCTGCGCCCAGCAACAGGTGGTGGCGTCCTCGGTCGCCGTCGCGAGGCCAGCGCCCCGCAGCCGCTCGGTGTGCTCGCGCACGGCCTCGGGCGAGTCCACCTCGATGCCGAGGTGGTTCAGGCCGCCGCCGCGACCGGGGTTCTCGAGCAGCACCAGCTTGAGCGGCGGCTCGGCGACGGCGAAGTTCGCGTACCCGGGGCGGCGCTTGGCCGGCCCGGTGCCGAGCAGGCGGCTGTAGAAGCCGACGGCGGCGTCGAGGTCGTCGACGTCGAGGGCGAGCTGGATGCGTGGCACGGCGTCCTCCTGGAGTAACATCGACGTTCTTCAATGCGATGCCAGGACGATAGGGCTCGGCATCGATGGATGTCAATGCCTGACATGGAGGTCGCCGGTGGTCGCCGAGCTGCCGCTCCTGGCCCAGCCGGAGGTCGAGGCCTGCTGCGCCCCGGTGCGCACCGCGGCGCTGTCGTCCGACGACGCGGTCGAGCTCGCTCGCCGGTTCGCGGCGCTCGCCGACCCGGTGCGGCTGCAGCTGCTCAGCCTGCTCGCGACCGACCCGCGCGGCGCCGTCTGCGCGTGCGACCTGGTCGAGCCCGTGGGCAAGAGCCAGCCCACCGTCAGCCACCACCTCAAGCTGCTGCGCGAGGCGGGGCTGGTCGTCAGCGAGAAGCGCGGCGTCAACGTCTGGTACGCCGTCGTGCCGGCGGCGCTCGACGTCCTGCGCGACGCGCTCGCCCCGGCTCCCTCGTGATCAAGGTGCAGCTCGCGCGCTGACGCCCGGCACCACGCGCACCGTGATCACCCGGAGGTCTCGCCGAACGCCAGCGGCGGCGCCCAGGGGCGTCGCCGTCCGACGCGCAGCCGGTGCCGCTACGGCGTCGGCGGCGTCGGCGGCGTCGCCGGGCCTGGACCCTGGTTCTCCGTCGCACCACCGGGGGCGTCGCCGGGCGTGCCGGTCGACTCCGCCGGCGTCGACGTGCCGGCCGGTGCCGAACCGCCCGCGCCGGTCGAGCCGG
>DATMJH010000202.1:0-2156 GCA_035554015.1 Mycobacteriales bacterium | reverse complement strand
GCTCAAGCTGCACGGCACGGTGCGCCGGCCCATGTCCGATGCGGCGAGCTCGTAGAGCTCGTCGTAGTTGAGGGTGACGGCCTCCCGGGTCGGGAGGCCGGCCAGCAACGCGGGCGCGAGCCCGTATCGGCCTGCGTCCGTCCGGTCGGCCACCGCCCGGGCGAAACTCGCCCGGTCGGGATACATGTGACGCAATACGTGAGCCTGGTCCAGCACGTCGAGCTGCTGGAAATCGCGCCGCTCGTCGTCGGGCAGCCGGCCCTCGGCGAGGTCGGCGACCAGATCGGTCCACAGCGGCAGGCCCGCCGTCGCCGAGACCCCGGCGCCGATGAACGGGACCAGCCGCCCGGCACGGGCGTGCCCGGCGAGTAAGCGCGCGCGGTCGACGAGCGCGTCGTCGAGTTCATCCCACGACCCGGCGGTGGCCCGGCGCAGGGCGTGGGCCTGCGCGAGGTCGGAGGGCTCGCGCAGGACCAGGGCGACATCGACGTGCTCGTCCTGCGCGATCGCGCCGGCGACGTCGAGCACGGTGCGGATCAGCTCGCCACGGAGCAGGTCGCCACCCCCTCCCGCCGACCCGAACAGCGGCAGCCCGACCAGAGGCAGGCCACGGCGGGCGCTGGCCCGGCGCAGGTCCACCCGCACCCTCGCCGCGCCGGCTGCGGCACGAAGCGCCTCCTGTAGCGGGGCGACGACCTGGCCGGCCTCCCGGACCCCGTCGAACGGAACGGCGACGAGCACCGGCTGCGGCGTCGTCTCCACCCAGCCGGGCAGCACGAGTGCATGCGCCGTGCCGTCCCGGAGGCGGTGGGCGTGGTCGCCGAGCGTGTCGATGGTGTGATGGAGAGCGGGAACGCGGGCGAACCATGCCGCACGGATGCTCAGGGTCCGGTCGGTCGGCAGCAGCCACGCGTCCGCAGCGAGACGGGTGACGTCACCGGGTGCGACGAAGACATGGGCCACCGGGGCCGAGACTAGGACGTCGACAGCGGCAGGTGCGGACCGATGTAGCGACGTAGACGACCTTCGTCCGCGCGGTCGCGTCGAGGTAGCGCACGCCAGGGCGTCCCATACCTTGCCCGACCACGACCTGGAGCCGTGCTTGTCCAGCCGGTGAGATCGCGTGCGGTTCCGACAACGGCGCCCGGTCGGGAAAGGCGATCACACCGGGATGGGCGAGCCGGAGCCCCCGCCGTCCCTCCGGGACCCGCCCCGGCGTGCTGAGGCTGCACCGCGTTCCCCGACGCCGAGCACCGGAGGCCCTCATGACCATCACCGACACCACCGAGATCACCGGCCCCCGGCCTTGCCGCAGGACGGCCTACAGGGCCGCCGACGCGCCGGCGCGCCCGACCTCCTCCATCATGAGGATCACGCCCGCCCCCCTGGAGCCGGCGCCGTCGAGGGTGGTGCCCAGTACCCGCACCACGATGCCGCGCCCGCGGCGGTTCACCGCGTCGACGACGAGTTCGTGCGGCCCCCCCTCGCCGGACAGCGCGCGGCGGATCACCGGCCGGAGGCGGTCGGTGGGCAGGCCGATGTCGAGGTTGAGGAAGTGCTCGCCCATGGCCTCCTCGCGCCGCAGCCCCCACAGCTCCTGGGCCTGCCGGTTCCACGCGCGCACGGTGAGCTCGGGACCGAGCACCGCGACCCCCTGGCGCAGGCCGGCCAGGATCGCCTCGAGGAACTCGTTGGACGTGTCGAGCTCGGCGGTGCGCCGCTGCAGCTCGTCGTTGAGGCCCTGCAGCTCGTCGTTCGTGGACTGCAGCTCCTCGTTCATCGTCTCGAGCTCCTCGTTGGTGGACTGGAGTTCCTCGTTCGTCGTCTCCAGCTCCTCCACCGTCGAGTGCAGCTCCTCGTTGGTGGTCTCGAGCTCCTCGTTGGTGGACTGCAGCTCCTCGTGGGCCGTCTCGAGCCGGCGGTTCACCTGCTCCAGCTCGTCGCCGAGGCGCCGGTTCTCGGTGACGTCGTGGAACACGACTGCAACCCCGAGCAGGGCCGCGTCGCCGCCGGCCAGGGGCAGGACCTCCACCTCGACGACCCGCTCCTCGCCGCCCCGCTCGCACCGGACGTCGGGCACCCGCACCGCGCGCCGCTCGGCCTGCGCCTGCTCGATGTGGCGACGCAGCTCGACCGGCCGGTAGGACAGCTCCAGG
>DATMJH010000201.1:0-5536 GCA_035554015.1 Mycobacteriales bacterium | reverse complement strand
GTCCTGCGGACCGTGGCCCGTCGGCTCGTCGCTGCCGTGCGTCCGTCCGACACCGTCGCGCGGCTCGGCGGCGACGAGTTCGTCGTGCTCGTCGAGTCGACCGATCCCGCTCACGTCGCGACGCTCGTCGAGCGGCTGCGCACCGCCGTCGTCGAGCCCGTCGCGATGCGCGGGGAGGGGACCGTGCAGGTCGGGGTGAGCATCGGCACGGCGTGGAGCTCGCACGGCCAGAACGACGCCCGCACGCTGCTGCGACGGGCCGACGAGGCGATGTACGCCGACAAGCGAGCGCGCTCGGCGTCCTGACCGCGGGCCCGGCGGAGCCGGCCGACGGCCGCCCCCCGCGCCCTACCGGAGCAACTCGTCGAAGCTGGTCGCGACACGCCGACGACGGCGGTTGACCCGCCGTTCCCGGCGCCCGTAGCGTCCCGCCCCAATCGCAGGTTGACATAACTATAACCGTCAGGTCGAGGTTGAGGGTTCGCCCCGCCACCTCGCCGGCAGCCCGGCCCGTCCAGCCCGTCCGTCCAGCCCGTCCGTCCAGCCCGTCCACCCGCCGACTTCCCCGCGTCTGCAGAGAGGGACCACCTCGTGGCCAACCCCCAGAACTACCTGGCCGTCATCAAGGTCGTCGGCATCGGCGGGGGCGGCGTCAACGCCGTCAACCGCATGATCGAGGCCGGGCTCAAGGGCGTCGAGTTCATCGCCATCAACACCGACGCCCAGGCGCTGCTCATGAGCGACGCCGACGTCAAGCTCGACATCGGCCGTGAGCTCACCCGCGGCCTGGGCGCCGGCGCGGCCCCCGACGTCGGCCGGCAGGCCGCCGAGGACCACCGTGACGAGATCGAGGAGGTGCTCAAGGGCGCCGACATGGTGTTCGTCACCGCCGGCGAGGGCGGCGGCACGGGCACCGGAGGCGCCCCCGTCGTGGCCGGCGTGGCCCGCGCCCTCGGCGCCCTCACCATCGGCGTGGTCACCCGGCCGTTCTCCTTCGAGGGCCGTCGCCGGGCGCACCAGGCCGAGGACGGCATCGACGCGCTGCGCGCCGAGGTCGACACCCTCATCGTCATCCCGAACGACCGGCTGCTGTCGATCAGCGACCGCGGCGTCAGCGTCATGGACGCCTTCAAGAGCGCCGACCAGGTGCTCCTGTCCGGTGTCCAGGGCATCACCGACCTCATCACGACGCCGGGCCTGATCAACCTCGACTTCGCCGATGTCAAGAGCGTCATGACCAACGCCGGCTCGGCGCTCATGGGCATCGGCCACGCGCGCGGTGACGACCGCGCCGCCGTCGCCGCCGAGATGGCCATCGCCAGCCCGCTGCTCGAGGCGAGCATGGACGGCGCGCACGGCGTGCTGCTCAACATCTCCGGCGGCAGCGACCTCGGCCTGTTCGAGATCAACGAGGCGGCCCAGCTCGTCGCCGACGCCGCGCACCCGGACGCCAACATCATCTTCGGTGCGGTCATCGACGACGCCCTCGGCGACGAGGTGCGGGTCACGGTCATCGCCGCCGGCTTCGACGGCGGCGCGCCCACCCCGGTGCGCCGGGTGGAGACGCGACGCGCAGCTCCCGCCGGGCCGGCGATGGTCGACCTGACCGCCGCTCAGCAGCAGCGCCCGGCGCAGCCGGTCGCTGCCGCGCCGCAGCCCACCCGGGCGCCGCAGGCCCCGCCGCCCGCTCCGCGACGCACGGTGGTGTTCGAGGACGAGCTCGACGTCCCCGACTTCCTGAAGTAGTGCCGCTCGCGCTGCCGGTCGAGCCGGTCGGCGCCGCGCGGTTCGCCTTCACCACGCGCGAGGGCGGCGTGAGCCGGCCCCCGTACGACAGCCTCGACCTGGCCACGCACGTCGGCGACGACCCCGCCGTCGTGGCCGAGAACCGGCGCCGGGTGGTCGAGGCCGCGGGCGTCGACGCCCTGGTGGTGGCCACCCAGGTGCACGGCAGCGACGTCGTCGAGGTTCACGGTCCGTGGGCCGCGGCCCCGCCCGAGGCCGACGCGCTCGTCACGACCGTGCCCCGGCTCGCGCTCGGCGTGCTCGTCGCCGACTGCACCCCGGTGCTGCTCGCCGCTCCGGAGGAGGGCGTCGTCGGCGTCGCCCACGCCGGGCGCAAGGGCATGGCCGCCGGCGTCGTGCCGCGGCTGGTCGAGGCGGTGCGCGACCTCGGCGGCCGCTCGCTCGTGGCCCGGCTCGGACCGTCGGTCTGCGGCCGCTGCTACGAGGTCCCCGCAGCGCTGCGGGACGAGGTGGCCGCTGCCGTGCCGGTCGCCGCGTCGGTCACCTGGCACGGCACCCCGTCGCTCGACGTCGCCGCGGGGGTCCTCGAGCAGCTGGCCCCGCACTGCCGGTCCGCCGAGCAGCGGCCAGGCTGCACCGTCGAGCGGGCGGACCTGTACAGCTACCGCCGCGACCGCACCACCGGCCGCTCGGCCGGCCTCGCCTGGCTGGCAGCGTGACGGGGTCGGACACCGGGCGCCGCGCCCAGCTCGCGGCGGCGCTCGAGCGGGTCGAGGCCCGGGTGCAGGCCGCGTGCCGAGCAGCCGGCCGGCCGCGCGGCGACGTCACGCTCGTCGCCGTGACCAAGACCCGCCCGGCCTCCGACGTCGCGCTGCTCGCCGAGCTCGGTGTGCGCGATGTCGGTGAGAGCAAGGCGCAGGAGGCCGAGTCGAAGGTCGCCGAGACGGGCCGGCCGGAGCTGCGCTGGCACATGGTCGGCCGGCTGCAGCGCAACAAGGCGCGCAGCGTGGCCGGCTGGGCGGCGGTCGTGCACTCGCTCGACCGCGCGCCGCTGGTCGTCGCGCTGTCGCGCGCCGCCGTGCGCGCCCAGCGCGAGCTCGACGTCTTCGTGCAGGTCAGCCTCGATGCCGACCCGGCGCGAGGCGGCGCCCCGGCGGGCGACGTGCCGGCGCTCGTCGACGCCGTCGCCGCGGCCGACGGCTTGGTGCTGCGCGGGCTGATGGCGGTGCCGCCGCTGGGCACCGCGCCCGGCCCCGCTTACGCCGAGCTGGCGGTGCTCGCCGAGCGGCTGCGCGCCGCCCACCCGGACGCGACGCAGTTGTCGGCCGGCATGAGCGACGACCTCGAGGCGGCCGTGGCCGCCGGGTCGACACACCTGCGCATCGGCACGGCGTTGCTCGGCCACCGAGCGCCTCTGCCCCGGTAGTGTCCGCAGCGCAGGTGCCCTGGGCCCGCCCGTGCAGGTCCGGGCAGGCACGACAGCACGACGGCACGACAACAGGCACGACAACAGGCACGACAGCACAGCCGCACCCGGAGGAGCCCGCCATGCCCGGCGCGATGCGCAAGCTCGGCCTGTACCTCGGCCTCGTCGAGGACGACGAGGACGGCCGCCGGTACGCGCACGACGGCTACGACGGCGACGACCACGACGAGGTCGACGACCTGGACGACGAGCCACGCGGTGCCGTGCGGCGCTGGTCACCGGACGACCGCTCGGGCCGCACGGCGACGCTGCCGCGCGATGCCCGCACCCGCGGGGCCACAGCTCTCGACACGGCCCTGCGTGCGGCACCGGCGCCCGCCGACGCGGACGGCTACCGCATCACCACGGTGCATCCACGCACCTACAACGACGCCCGCACCATCGGCGAGCAGTTCCGCGACGGCACGCCGGTCATCATGAACCTCACGGAGATGGACGACGGCGACGCCAAGCGCCTGGTCGACTTCGCCGCGGGCCTCATCTTCGGCTTGCGCGGCAGGATCGAGCGCATCACCAACAAGGTGTTCCTGCTCTCGCCCGAGCACGTCGAGGTCACGGCCGAGGACAAGGCCCGCATCGCCACCGGCGGCTTCTTCAACCAGAGCTGAGCGGCACGACCGGTAGCGTCGGGCGCCGGACACCGCCTGCCCGCCCGCCTGGAGCACCCCGCCGCTGTGGAAGCCGTCGCCTCGGTCCTCGCGACCGTCCTGCTCATCTTCCTGATCTTCCTGATCTTCCGGTTGATCATGGAGTACGTGTTCCTGCTGGCCCGTTCGTACCGCCCGACCGGTCCGGTCGCGGCCGGGCTCGAGCTGGCGTACACCGTCACCGACCCGCCGCTCAGGGCGCTCCGCAGGGTGATCCCGCCGCTGCGACTGGGCGGCATCTCGCTCGACCTGAGCTTCCTGGTGCTGTTCATCGTCGTGTACGTCCTGCGCCAGGTCCTGGCGGGCGTGGCGGCCGGCGGATGAGCGCCGGCGCCGTGCCCGCGGGCCTTCCGCCCCGACCCGCTCCCGAGACGGAGAAGAAGCCGTGCCGCTGACCCCGACGGACGTCGCCAACAAGCAGTTCACGGTCACCCGTGTGAAGGCCGGCTACGCGATCGACGAGGTCGACGCCTTCCTCGACGAGGTCGAGACCGAGCTGGCCCGGCTGCTGCGGGAGAACAACGACCTGCGCACCCGGCCCTCGACGCCGCTGCCACCCGCCTTCGGCGGGCCGGAGCCGGCCGCTGAACCGGTCGCGCCGCCGGCGCCCGAGCCGGTGGCGGAGCCGACCGCCGCGCCGCTCGGCGCGACCGAGGGGCAGGAGGCCGCGCTGCGGACGCTGCTGCTGGCGCAGCGCACCGCTGACGAGGCCGTCGCCGAGGCGCGCGCCGAGGCGGCGCAGATCGTGGCGACCGCGCAGGCCGAGGCCGACCAGCTGACCGAGCGCGCCAGGGCCGAGGCCGAGCAGACGCTGTCCGCCGCCCGCGCCGAGGCGGAGCAGGTGCGGTCGTCCTCGAAGGCGGAGGCGGAGAGCACGCTGTCGCGGGCACGGGCCGAGGCTGAGCGCACGCTCGCGACCGCGCGTGACTCCGCGACCCAGATGGAGCAGCAGGCGCAGGCCAAGGTGCAGGCGGCGACGGGCGACCTCGAGGAGCGCACGCGAAGCCTCGAGAGCCGCATCGAGGAGCTGCACGCCTTCGAACGCGAGTACCGCACCCGGCTGCGCGCCTACCTGGAGAACCAGCTGCGCGAGCTGTCCAGCCGCACCGGTGCCGACGACGACGGCGGGGCGGGTGTGCCGGACGCCGCGCGGTCGTCCGCGGTCGGCGTCACGCCGGGCACGGCGGCCGGCGTGGGCCGTCCCGACGGTCCTCCGCTGGAGCCCGCAGGAGGGCGGCCGCTGTTCGGTCCCGGACCCGGTGAGCGGGTCGGTCCGTTCGGCAGCGAGCCGCCGACCCGCGGCGACGACACCGACCGCTGACGCACCCGCCCGGCGTCGCGGTACCCCGAGCGGGCGCCGCTAGGATCGCCGGGCCCGTACGCCCGACCGCCGGAGGACCTCCCACAGTGATCGTCATCAGCGGGGCCCTCGTCCTCGTCGCCCTCGTCCTGCTGGTGCTCGGGCTGACGATGACGGACCTCAACTTCGTCTACGGGTCGATCGCGGTCAGCCTGATCTCCTTCGTCTTCCTCGTCATCGGCATCCTGCAGCGCCGTGGCGAGCAGCCCGCCGAGGCGGGCGCGACCGCCGCCGGCCCGGCGGTCACCGAGGACGCCGACGCAGCCACGGCCGTCGCGCCGGCGGCTCCTCCACGAC
>DATMJH010000200.1:0-12812 GCA_035554015.1 Mycobacteriales bacterium | reverse complement strand
GCGGGTCGTCGACGCGTTCGACGCCGTCATCGAGTGGCACGAGCGGCGACTGCTGCCGGTCTCGGCCGCGCTGGTGGACGACCCGCGCTGCGAGCTGGTCGGCGCGGACTTCTTCGCCGGCCTGAGCGACTCCCGGGCATGGGGCCTGCAGGGCGCCGGTCGTGTGGACGCGGTGCTGGTCGACATCGACCACAGCCCGCGGCACCTGCTGCACCCCGACCACGCCGTCCTCTACGACGAGCGCGGCCTGACGTCGCTCGCGACCCGGCTCCGGCCCGGTGGCGTGCTCGGTCTGTGGTCCGACGACCCGCCGGACGAGCCGTTCCTGCGCTCGCTGGACGCCGTGTTCGACGACACCGCCGCACACCGCGTGACCTTTCCGAACCCGTACACCGGCGGCACCTCGTCGAACACCGTCTATGTCGGGTGGCTCGCGGACTGACGGTCACCCGCGGGGTGCAGCCCGAGTCCCGCGGGATCCCGCTGGGGGCATGACGTCGGCTCGCTGCGCGTCATGCGCAGCAGCTGGTCGGCTTGTCGCTGCGGAACAGCCCGGCGGCGATCCGCAGCGCTTCGCTCATCGTCAGGTACGGCGCCCACGTGTCGGCCAGGTCGTCGACCGTCAGCCCGAACTTGATCGCGTAGGTGGCGGCGAGCATCACCTCACCGGCGCCGTCGAGCGCGGCGTGCACGCCCAGGACCTTGCGGGTGTCGGCATCCGCGACGAGCTTGAGCACCCCGCGGGCGTCCCGGTTGACGAGTGCCCGCGGGATGTCTCGCGCCTCCAGGACCCGGCAGTCGCAGTCGTGACCGGCGGCGAGCGCCTGGTCCTCGGTCAGGCCGGCAGAGCCCAGCTGCGGGACGGTGAACGTGACGGCGGGCAGGCCGCGGTAGTCCACGGTCGAGGGCTCGCCGAGTGCGCCGGCGGCGGCGACGCGGCCGCTCTGCGCGGCGACGTACACGTACTGCGGAGCCCGGGAGACGTCGCCGGCGGCGAACACCCGCGGGTTGCTGGTCCGGTGGTTCGCGTCGACGACGATGAAGCCGCGCTCGTCCGTACTGACACCGGCGGCGTCCAGACCGAGGTCGCCGGTGTCGGCGTACCGGCCGGTCGCCACCAGCAGCCGCTCGGCAGCGACGGCGGCGCCGCTGGCGGTGCGCACGAGCACGCCACCGCCGGTCGGCTCGACGGCGACCGCCCTGTCCTGCACGACGTCGATGCCGTCGTCCGCGAACACCTCGCGCAGGACGTCGGCGACCTCCGGCTCGGTGTGCGGAGCGAGCCGACCGACCACCGTGACGCTCACCCCCAGGTGCGACCACAGCTGCGCCTGCTCGAGCCCGACGTAGCCGCCGCCGATGACGACCATCGACGCAGGCAGCTGGGTCAGCTCCATCGCGGTCGTGCTGGTCAGGTACCTCACGCTGTCCAGCCCGGGCAGGCCGGGGATGCGCGGCGCGGCGCCGGTCGCGACGACGTACGCCGGCGCGGTCAGCCGCTCACCGTCGACCTCGAGGGTCTGCTCGTCGACGAAGCGGGCGTGGCCGTACCGGACGGGAAAGCCGTGGGCGTCGGCGACGTCGGCGTACTTCGCCTGCCGTAGCCGGTCGATCAGGTCCTGCTTCTGCGCCATGAGCGCGGGCAGGTCCACCCCGTCGGCTGCGGTCGACACCATGGGGAAGGCGTCGCTGCGGCCCGCCCGGTGCCGCTGCCCGGCCGCCGCCAGCAGGTTCTTGCTCGGCACGCAGCCGATGTTCAGGCAGGTGCCGCCGAGGACGGAGTGCTCGACGAGGACCGCCGTCTTGCCGCGCGAGCCGGCCTCGATGCCGGCGGCCATCGCGGCGCCGCCGGTGCCGATGACGACCAGGTCCCAGGTGTCGGCGCCCATGGGCGCGACCGTAGAGCTTCCAGTCCAGGGGAAGGTCAAGTCGTAGTCTGCGCCGGTGAGGATCGGGCAGGTGGCGCAGCGGGCCGGCACGACCACCAAGACCCTGCGGTTCTACGAGCAGCTGGGTCTGCTGCCCGAGCCCGACCGGACCCGGGCGGGCTACCGCGACTACGACGACGGCGTGGTGGACCGACTGCGGTTCGTGCAGGCCGCGCGGGCCGCCGGCCTGACCCTTGCCGAGATCCGCGACGTCATCGCCGTCCGCGAAGAGGTCGGACCTCCGTGTGAGCACGTGACCTCGTTGCTCGACACCCACGCCGTCGAGCTCGACCGGCGGATCGCCGAGCTGACGGCGCTGCGCGAGGAGGTGCAGCGGCTCCGTGAGCGCGCCCGGACGCTCGATCCGGGCTCGTGCGACGCCGACGGCGTCTGCCACGTCATCCCGACCAGGTAGTCCGGGCGGAGAGGTCCCGCGAGGTGGTCCATGTCTGACGCGCCCGGCATGACGGAGCCGGGAGATGCCCGGACCTCGGTCAGTGGTCAGCCGGCGGGCGGGCCTGAGGGATGCTGCGCCCGCCGGCCCGCAGCAGCCCGCTGGGCAGCTCGTGGCCGACGACGTCGCGGGCGAGGCGCGCTGCCTCGAGCGCTGAGTCCAGGTGCACGCCGGTCTCCACGCCGGCGTCCTCGAGCAGGTAGACCAGCTCCTCGGTCGCGATGTTGCCGCTCGCCCCGGGCGCGAACGGGCAGCCGCCGAGGCCGCCGACACTCGCGTCGAGCTGCGTGACCCCCGCCTGCACGGCGGCGAGCGCGTTCGCCATGCCCATGCCCCTGGTGTCGTGGAAGTGGCAGCCGACCGGCACGCCCCCGACCTCGGCACGCACGGCGTCGAGCAGGTCGACGACGCGCGCCGGCGACGCCGTGCCGATGGTGTCGCCGAGGCACAGCCGGTCGGCGCCGAGCGCGACGGCCCGCGCGGCGGCGGCCGCGGTGTGCGCGACCGGCGTGGCACCGTCGAACGGGCAGTCCCACGCCACGGCGAGGATCACCTCGCAGACGCCGCCGGCCCCGTGCACCCGCTCGGCGACGTCCCTGACGCCGGCCAGCGCCTCGTCGGTGGTGCGGCGGGTGTTGGCGAGGCTGTGCCCGTCGGCGACCGACACGACGTACTCGAGATCGCGCACGCCGGCGGCGACGGCGCGCGCCGCTCCACCGGGACTGGCGACCAGCGCCGACCACTGCACCTGCGGGAACTCCCCGAGGGCGGCCGCCACGTCGGCGGCGTCGGCCATGCTGGGCACCGCACGCGGCGAGACGAACGCCGTCGCCTCGATGCGCGGGACGCCGGTGGACACGAGCGCGCGCAGCAGCTCGAGCTTGCGCTCGGTGGGCACCGGTGCCTCGATCTGCAGGCCGTCGCGCGGCCCCACCTCGCGGATCGACACGGAGTGCGGCAGCGGCGTCATCCGGCCGCGCGCTTGTACGCGTCGGGCGGGAACCAGCCGCGGTCGACGACCGCAGCCCCCCAGGTCGTGCAGCGCTCGACCACGGTCTCGAGCCGGTCGCCGAGCGCGGCCACCACCGGCGCCATCGCGCTGTCCGTGGCGGACTCCACCTGTGCGCGCAGCGTCCGTCCTGCCTTGGTCAGGCCGTCGACCTCGAGCAGACCGCGTGCGCGCAGCTCCTGCTGTGCCGCGGCCATCGCCTCGGGCGCCCAGGCGCGGGTGCCCGCGTAGCTCAGCGGGGCGTAGCCGACCCAGAGCTCGGTGAGCAGGTTCGCCTCCAGACCGGTCAGTCCGGCGGCGACGCAGGCTCCCAGGTGACTGTCGCCACGGCACTCGCGCAACATGGTCGCCGCGTGCCACAGACCCGCGTGCGGGTCCTCCGGGAACGGCTGGGCCTTCGCCCCGGCGTACATCGGCCGGCCGGCGATGTCGGCGCTGACCGCGGCCTCGCGCAGCGCGGCCACCGTGTCCGTCAGGCCGTCCGCCTCGCCGATGACGTCGCGCAGGACCTCCCGCGCCGCCTCCATCCGGGCGGTGCGGATCTGCTCGAGCGAGCAGGCGGCCCGCCCGGCGTCGAGCAGCGCCGCGACGGCGCCGGGTTCGAAGACGCCGAAGGCGGCCGCCGCGACCGCGGGATCGGCGTTGCCGAGCACTGACGAGCGCGACCACACGTAGCCCGACAGGAAGTCCAGGCCGAGCGCGGCGTACCGCTCGTAGGCGGGCTCGGCCCAGAACACGACGGTGGCCAGCGGCTCGATGGCATCACGCAGCCGCCGGCCGGGGCTGTCCCAGCCGGTCTGCTGCTCCGCTCCGGGTCGGGGCTGGAAGAAGGCCGCGCGGGCCTCGGCGTAGTCCATGAGGGGTGCCTTCCGGGTCAGGGGGTGGATGTCACGGGGTGAGGACGACCTTGATGACGCCCTCGGTCTTGCCGGCGGCGACCTCGAAGGCGGTCGCGACGTCGTCGAGGGTGAAGCGGTGGGTGACCATCGGGGCGAGGTCCAGCCGGCCCGAGCGGACCAGCTCCAGGCTGCGCTCGTACTGGCCGCGGCCGCCGTTGCCGCCGACGCCGTACACGGTGAGCGTCTTGGCCATGATCGGGATGACCGGGAGCGGCGGCAGGTCGTTCGCCCAGCCGATGTGCGCGACCTTGCCCTCCTTGCGCACGCAGTCCAGGACGATCGCGGACGACGCGGGGAAGCCCGAGGTCTCGATGACGACGTCGGCGCCCTTGCCGCCGGTGAGCTCGAGCACCGACGGCACCGGGTCGACCTGGGTGACGTCGAGGCAGTGCGTCGCCCCGTAGCCGCGCGACACGGCGAACGGTGCCTCGCGCGCGTCGGTGACGATCAGGGTCCCGGCGCCGGACAGCGCGCACAGCCGGGTGAGCGCCAGCCCGATCGGGCCCTGCCCGAGCACGACGACGCTGTCGCCGACCTTGATCTGCAGCCGGTCGACGGTGTTGAGCCCGACGGCCAGCGGCTCGAGCAGCGAGGCCTGCCAGGCCTCGACGCCGTCCGGCCGCGGGATGAGGTTGACGACCGGGACGGCGATCCGCTCGGTCATGCAGCCGTCGGACCACAGGCCGATGAGCTTCTTGCGCTGGCAGTCGAACGGCTTGTCGGTGGCGCACTCCGGGCAGTCGCCGCACGGCAGCGACGGCTTCACGGCGACCGGCACGTCCTGCCAGGACGCGTCGACGCCCTCGCCGAGCTCGGCGACGCGGCCGGAGAAGTCGTGCCCGGGCACGCGCGGGAACGGCGTGTCGATGCGGCCGTCGTACTGGTGGGCGTCGGTGCCGCAGATCGACATCGACTCCACGGTCACGACGACCCAGCCGGGGCGGGGCGACGGGTCGGGACGCTCCTGCAGCTCGACGCTCCTCAGGCCGGTGAGGACCGCAGCCCTCACCGGATCGCGCCGCGGTCGCGCAGGACCTCGAGCGCCTGGTCGGCGTGGCCGCCGGCGTGGCCCAGGACGAGCGGCGTCCACTCGGCCATGGTCATCGTGCCGAGGTCGGGGATCTCGACGGTGCGGTCGAGCACCGCCTCGCCGATCGCCGGGACGGTGGTCGCCAGCGTCCGCCGTGCCGAGGCCAGCTGGCGGCGGGCACGGTCGGCGGTGGGCGGCGGGTAACCGACGACGTCGTGCCCGATCTCCTCCCGGAAGAAGAAGCGCAGATCGGGGTCGTGCTGCACGCGGGCGACGTTGGCGGTCCACAGCAGGACGGACATGTTGATGTGCGAGACGACCTGCGCGGCGGCCCGCAGGGCGGCGACGTCGGAGTCGGACAGGCCGGCCTCGGCGAGCACCTCGTCGGTGTGCCGGCCGAGCCTGGGGCCGGTCCAGCGCACCTGTCCGGGAGTGCGCGAGAGCCGGGGCGCGGGGGCGGGCATGAGCACCGGCCCGACGTCGGGGTCGTCCAGCTCGACCAGCGAGCGGCGGGCGCGGAAGTGCGGGTCGGCCGCCATGTCCGCCGGCGTGTACACGAGCCCGGCAGGGACGGCGGCCGCGTGCAGCGCCTCGAGCAGCGGCGCGGACGCGCGCGTGCGGGTCCAGTCGGCGACGAGCACGTCGAGCTCCTCGGCGTGCTCGCCGCGGGCCCTGTGGTCGGCGAAGCGCGGGTCGGTCGCGAGCTCCGGACGGTCCATGAGCTCGACGAGCCGGCGGAAGACGCTGTCCTGGTTGGCCGCGACGAGCACCTCGCCGTCGGCGGTCGGGTAGACGTTGCTCGGCGCGATGCCCTTGAGCACGGCGCCGGTGCGTTCGCGCTGCAGCCCGGCGACCTGCCACTCGGGCACCAGACCCTCGGTGAGCGCGAGCACCGACTCGTAGATGGCGGCGTCGACGACCTGGCCGAGGCCGCTGCGGGCGCGCTCGTGCAGGGCAGCGAGCGCGCCGAGCGCGCCCATCAGCCCGGTGAGCGTGTCGCCGAGCGAGAGGCCCACGCGCACCGGCGGCCGGTCGGCGTAGCCGGTGAGCGCGCGCAGCCCGCCCATCGCCTCGCCGATCGAGGCGTAGCCCGCACGCGCGGCGTAGGGCCCGTCCTGGCCGAACCCGCTGATGCGCACGAGCACCAGCCCCGGGTTGTCGGCGGACAGGTCGTCGTACGACAGGCCCCACCTCTCCAGCGTGCCGGGGCGGAAGTTCTCGACGACGACGTCGGCCTCGCCGGCCAGTCGGCGGGCGACCTCCTGGCCCTCGGGGGTGCGCAGGTCGAGGGTCACGCTGCGCTTGCCGCGCGCGGCCACCCGCCACCACAGCGAGTCCTGACCGTCAGGCGCCCACCCCCACTGCCGCAGCACGTCGCCGGGCCGTTCTGCGGTCAGGTCTTCGCCGATCTGGGCGCCGACGTCGTCAAGGTGGAGCCGCCGGGCACCGGCGACGACCTGGCCGAGCTCGAGGACGCGGACGTCGGAGAGCGGCCCGGCCATCAGCCCAGCGTGAACGGGTCGCGCGTGGCTCCCGTCAGCTCGACCCAGACCGACTTGCTCTCGGTGTACTCGCGGATCGCGTCGACGCCGTTCTCGCGCCCGATGCCGCTCTGGCCGAAGCCGCCGAACGGCACGTGGGGCCCGACGACGCGGTAGGCGTTCACCCACACCGTCCCGGCGCGTAGCCGCGCGGCGACCCGGTGCGCCCGGTGCACGTCCTTGGTCCACACCGAGCCGGCGAGGCCGAACTCGGTGCTGTTGGCGATGGCGACCGCCTCGTCCTCGTCGCGGAACGTCGTCACGGCGGTGACCGGGCCGAAGACCTCCTCGCGCACGACCCGCATGTCCGGACGCGTGTTGCGGACGACGGTCGGCTCGACGAACCACCCGCCGAGCCGCTCGACCGGCTGCCCGCCGCAGGCGAACTCGGCGCCCTCCTCGCGGGCGCTGGCGAAGTGGGACAGGACCGTCTCGTACTGCTTGTCGGTGGCGACCGGGCCCATCTCGGTCTCGGGGTCCAGCGGGTCGCCGATCCGGATCGTCTGCGCCCGGGCGACGACCTTCTCGACGAGCGCGTCGGCGACGTCCTCGTGCACGACGACGCGCGAGCCGGCCATGCACGTCTGCCCCGTCGCCGCGAAGACGCCGGCGATGATGCCGTTGGCGGCGGCGTCGAGGTCGGCGTCGGCGAAGACGACCTGGGCGCTCTTGCCGCCGAGCTCCAGCGTGACCCGGGTGAGGTGGTCGGCGGCAGCATGGGCGATGAGCCTGCCGACCTGCGTGGAGCCGGTGAAGGCGATCTTGTCGACGCCGGGATGCGAGGTGAGGGCCTTCCCGACCTCCGGCCCCCAGCCCGTGACGACGTTGACCACGCCACGCGGGAAGCCGGCCTCGACCACGAGGTCGGCCAGGGCCAGCGTGCTCACCGGCGTGTAGTCGCTGGGCTTGACGACGGCGGTGCAGCCGGCGGCGAGCAGCGGCGCGAGCTTCCACGTGAGCAGCAGCAGCGGGGAGTTCCACGGCGTGATGCACGCGACGACGCCGACCGGCTCGTGCCGTGTGTAGACGAGGTAGTTCGGCTTGTCGCTCGGGATGACCGAGCCCTCGAGCTTGTCGGCCAGCCCGCCGAAGTAGCGGTACCACTCGGGCAGGTACGCCATCTGGCCGGACATCTCGCGCAGCAGCTTGCCGTTGTCGCGCGTCTCCATCTCGGCGAGCGTGTCGGCGTCGCGGGCGATGAGGTCGGCCAGTCGGTGCAGGAGCTTGCCGCGCTGGGTGGCGGTCAGGTCGCCCCACTCGCCGTCCAGCGCGCTGCGGGCGGCGGTGACCGCGGCGTCGACGTCGTCCGGGCCGGCGTCGGGGACCTCGGCCCAGGGCTGGCCGGTGAAGGGGTCGACCGAGGCGTAGGTGCGGCCGGAGGAGGCGGGCCGGTGCTCGCCGCCGATCGACAGCTGGAAGCGCTCCGTGCCGGGCGGGCGGAGGGCCGAGGTGGGGGTCGAGGAGGTGGTCATGTGCGCTCCGAGGCGAAGGATCAGGACGCCGATCGCATGCAATCCATGCCTGTTTTGGACCTGAGGTGCAGATCTCGGGCCGGATTGCATGCGATACGGTGGCGAGCATGACACAGGTCACACCGGTCGCGCCACCCCCCGGGCCGGCTGCCTCTCGGGAGACCGCCTACGCCGTGCTGCGGGAGCAGATCTCCGCGGGTCGGCTGGCGCCGGGCACGTGGTTGCGCGAGGCCGCGCTGGCCGCCGAGCTCGGGTTCTCCCGGACGCCGGTGCGCGAGGCGCTCCGGACGCTGGCCGCCGAGGGCCTGGTCGAGCTCGTGCACAACCGGGGCGCGCGGGTGGTGCCGTGGACGCCCACCGATGTCGACGAGACCTACCGGTTGCGAGCGCTGCTGGAGGGCGAGGCGGCCGGGCTGGCAGCGCGGCGCGCGACGGCCGAGCAGGTCGAGCAGATGGCACGCGCTCAGGAGCGCTACGAGCGCAGCATCGACGCCGGCGCGCCGGCGGTCGAGCGGGCCGGCTGCAACGACGCCTTCCACGCCTCCGTCGTCGCCGCGTCCGGGTCCAACCGGCTTCCCGTGCTGCTGTCGGTCATCACGTCGGCGCCGTTGGTCGCGCGGGCCATCGGCAGCTACACCGCCGACGACCTGCGGCGCAGCGTGCTGCAGCACCGGGACGTGCTGACGGCCGTGCAGCAGCGCGACGAGGCGCTCGCCGTCGCCGCGATGCGCAGCCACATCCTCGCCGCGCGCTACGTCGCGATCGCCGGCGTCAGCTGACGAACGCGTACAGCGCGCTGCCCGGTACGAGGTGCTCGACCCGCAGCGGGCTGGCAGCGATCCGCTGCAGCAACCCGGCGAGGTCGTCGCGGTCGGCGAGCTCCACGCCGACCAGCGCCGGACCGGTCTCGCGGTTGTTGCGCTTGACGTACTCGAAGCGGGTGATGTCGTCGTCGGGGCCGAGCACCTCGTCGAGGAAGCGCCGCAGCGCGCCGGGCTCCTGCGGGAACTCGACGAGGAAGTAGTGCTTGAGGCCCTCGTGCACCAGCGATCGCTCGAGGATCTCGGCGTAGCGGCTGACGTCGTTGTTGCCGCCGGACACCACGCACACGACGCACGACCCCGGCTCGGGGCGTACGGCCTCGCCGAGCGCCGCGGTCGCCAGCGCTCCGGCCGGCTCGGCGATGATCCCCTCGGTCTGGTAGAGCGCCAGCATCTCCGTGCACAGCCGGCCCTCGTCGGCGGTGACGACCTGCGCGCCGCTCGCCGCGACGACCGGGTAGGTCAGCGCTCCCACCTGCCGGACGGCGGCGCCGTCGACGAACCCGTCGAGTGACTCCAGCGGCACGGGCCGACCAGCCTCCAGCGCAGCCCGCATGCTCGCCGCACCGGCCGGCTCGACGCCGACGACGCGCGTCGCCGGTGCCCGCTCGGTGGTCCACGTCAACGAGCCGGCGAGCAGCCCTCCGCCGCCGCACGGCACGACCAGCAGCTCGGGTGCCCGCCCCAGCTGCTCCACGACCTCCCGGGCCACCGTGCCCTGGCCGGCGATGGTCTGCTCCGCGTCGAAGGCCGGCACCCACAGCGCACCGGTGGCCGAGACGTCGTCGAGCGCCGCCGTCGCCGCCTCGTCGTAGGTGTCGCCGACCAGGTGCACCTCGACGAGGTCGCCGCCGAGCGCGGCGATCCGCTCGCGCTTCTGCCGCGGGGTGGTGCGCGGCAGGTACACCCGCGTGCGGACGCCGAGGCGCGCGCCGGCGAGCGCCACGCCCTGGCCGTGGTTGCCGGCGCTCGCGCAGACGGCGCCGTTGGCCAGCCGCCCGGGGTCGACCTGGCTGAGCAGGTTGTACGCGCCGCGCACCTTGTACGACCTGACGGGCTGCAGGTCCTCCCGCTTGAGCCAGACGTCAGCGCCGGTGAGCGAGGACAGGCGCTCGCTGCGGTGCAGCGGAGTCAGAGCCGCGATGCCGCGCAACCGGACGGCGGCGGCGTCGACGTCGTCCGCGGTCACCACGCCGCGACAGTGTGCCATCACCCGCGTCCGCGCCTGACCGCGGCGCAACCGCTTCGGGGGTGCGGGACGTGACGCCGGTGCGCGCCGGCACGTAACGTCCGGACGACAGCCCGCCTCGACCCGCCGGACTGCCACGGCGAGCGGGCGTCCGCCGGAGCGGAGGGTGCCTTGCCAGAGGCGAGTACGGGGATGCGCCGGGCGCTGGCCCGGGCCCGGAGCGGCAAGGCGCTGGACGTCGACGAGGCGGCGGTGCTGCTGGGGGCTCGCGGCGACGGCCTCGCCGAGCTGTGCGCCGCGGCGGCGCGAGTGCGAGACGCCGGGCTGGAAGCGGCCGGTCGGCCGGGGCTGGTGACGTACTCGCGCAAGGTGTTCGTGCCGCTGACGCGGTTGTGCCGTGACCGCTGCCACTACTGCACGTTCGCCACGGTGCCGGGCCGGTTGCCGGCGCCGTTCCTGTCGGTCGACGAGGTGCTGCAGCTCGCGCGGGACGGCGCGGCGCTGGGCTGCAAGGAGGCGCTGTTCACCCTCGGGGACCGGCCGGAGAACCGGTGGCCGCAGGCACGGCAGTGGCTGGAGGAGGCCGGCTACGACTCCACCCTCGCCTACGTGCGGGCGTGCGCGGTGGCGGTGCTGGAGGAGACCGGCCTGCTGCCGCACCTGAACCCCGGGGTGATGTCGTGGAGCGAGCTGCAGCGGCTCAAGCCGGTCGCGCCGTCGATGGGGATGATGCTGGAGACGACGGCCGACGTGCCGGCGCACCGGGGCAGCCCGGACAAGGACCCGGCGGTGCGGCTGCGGGTGCTCGAGGACGCCGGCCGGCACGCGATCCCCTTCACCACAGGGCTTCTGGTGGGCATCGGAGAGACGCTGCGGGAGCGGGCCGAGACGGTCTTCGCGATCCGGGCGGCGCACCGCCGGCACGGGCACGTGCAGGAGGTCATCGTCCAGAACTTCGTCGCCAAGGCCGACACCGCGATGCGCACCGCGCCCGACACCTCGCGCGAGGAGCACCTGGCAGCCGTCGCGGTGACCCGGCTGCTGATGGGTCCGCGCACGCGGGTGCAGGCGCCGCCGAA
Source organism: Mycobacteriales bacterium (assembly GCA_035554015.1). Taxonomy (GTDB): domain Bacteria; phylum Actinomycetota; class Actinomycetes; order Mycobacteriales; family SCTD01; genus DATLGD01. The sequence continues at coordinate 1,390 of DATMJH010000200.1, read as the reverse complement.
CCTGGCGGAGGTGCGCGACCTGCTCGCCGCCGGCGTCGACGACCTGGGCGGCGTCAGCCCGCTCACGCCCGACCACGTCAACCCCGAGAAGCCGTGGCCGCACCTCGACGCGATCGCGCACGCCGTTGCGGCGCAGGGCTTCACGCTCACCGAGCGGCTCACCGCGCATCCGGAGTTCCTGGCCGAGCCGTGGCTGGACCCGCGGCTGCGCCCGCACGTCGACGCGCTGCGCGACGAGCGTGGCCTGGCCGCGGACGTGGTCCCGACCGGCCGGCCGTGGCAGGAGCCCGACGCCGCGCTCGCGACCACCGGGCGGGCCGACCTGCACGCGAGCATCGACGGAGAGGGCCGGCGCACCGCGGCGCGCTCGGACGTCGACGAGGTCTACGGCGACTGGGCCGAGGTCGGTGCGCACGCTGCCCGCACCGGCGCGCCGCTGCAGCGGCTGCCGACCGATCTCGCTGCCGCGCTGCGCGTCGCGCAGGACCGGCCCGGGGCGCTCACCGAACCGCACGTGCTCGCCCTGCTGACGGCCGACGGTGCGGGTCTGGACGCCGTCACCGCGCTGGCCGACGACGTCCGCCGCGACGCCGTCGGAGACGAGGTCACGTACGTGGTGAACCGCAACGTCAACTTCACCAACGTCTGCTACACGGGCTGCCGGTTCTGCGCCTTCGCTCAGCGCCGCACCGACGCCGACGCCTACTCGCTGTCGCTGGAGGAGGTGGAGCAGCGGGTGCGCGAGGCGTGGGACGCCGGCGCCACCGAGGTGTGCATGCAGGGCGGGATCGACCCGCAGCTGCCCGGCACCGCGTACCTCGACCTCGCCCGGGCGGTGAAGCGGGCAGCGCCCGAGATCCACCTGCACGCCTTCAGCCCGATGGAGGTGATGAACGGCGTCGCCCGCACCGGGCTGTCGGTGCGGGAGTTCCTGCAGGCGCTGCAGGAGGCCGGCGTCGACAGCCTGCCCGGCACCGCGGCCGAGATCCTGGACGACGACGTCCGCTGGGTGCTGACCAAGGGCAAGCTCCCGAGCGCGCAGTGGGTCGAGGTCGTCACCACCGCGCACGAGATCGGGCTGCCGACGACCAGCACGATGATGTACGGGCACGTCGACACCCCGGCGCACTGGGCCGCGCACCTGCTGCTGCTGCGCGACCTCCAGCGAGAGAGCCGCGGCACGGCCGGCGGCGGGTTCACCGAGTTCGTGCCGCTGCCGTTCGTGCACACCAGCGCGCCGATCTACCTGGCCGGCGTCGCCCGGCCCGGTCCGACCGCCCGCGACAACCGCGCCGTGCACGCCGTCGCGCGGCTGGTGCTGCACGGGCTGGTCGACCACGTGCAGTGCTCGTGGGTCAAGCTCGGCGGGGACGGCGCCGTAGGTCTGTCT
>DATMJH010000199.1:0-5144 GCA_035554015.1 Mycobacteriales bacterium | reverse complement strand
AGCCGCCCCCACACGGTGGCCGTCTCGTCGTGCACCGTGCCGGTGCGCGGCACGAACGGCCAGAACGCCGGCCGGCCCACCAGGACCAGCAGTGCCGGCAGGAACAGCAGCATCGATGCCATCGCCATGACGATCCCGGCGGCCGCGACCGGCCCCAGGCCGCGCACGGCGGCGTCGTCGGCGATGAGCAGGCAGAGCATCCCGGCGACGACGGTGCCGCCGCTCGCGAGCACCGCCGGACCGGCCTGCCGGACGGCGATGCGCATCGCCTCGTGCCGGTCGTGCAGCAGGAACAGCTCCTCGCGGTAGCGCGACACGAGCAGCAGGGCGTAGTCGGTGCCGGCTCCGAAGACGAGCACCGACAGGATCGACGCGCTCTGCCCGTTCACCACCAGCCCGGCGTGGTCAGCGAGCAGCACGACGACGGCTCGGGCGCTGATCTCGGCCGCGCCGATAGCCAGCAGCGGCAGCAACCACAGCACGGGGCTCCGGAACGTCACGAGCAGCACCACGACGACGATCGACGCGGTGGCGAGCAGCAGCGTGGTGTCGATGTCGGCGAAGACCTCGAGGAAGTCCCCCTGCAGGCCGCCCGGTCCGGTGACCCAGACCTCCAGCCCGTCCTCACGCTCCCCGCCGTCGGTGCTGCTGCCCACGAGCTCGCGCAGCTCGACGACGTCCTCGCCGAGCTCGAAGCCGTCGTCCTCGCCGAGCAGCACCAGCAGCTGGGCCGCCTCGCCGTCCTCGGAGGGCAGCGGCGGCGGGATCTGCCCGTCGACCTCGACGTCCGCGGCGGCGATGCGCTCGGCGTCACGCGCGATCGCGTCGAGGTCGGCCTCGGTGAGCCCGCCCTCCCGCTCGTACAGCACGACGGCCGGCAGCGCGTCGGTGCCGACCTGCTGCTGGAGCTCGAGCGCCCGCACCGACTCGGCCTCGGCCGGCAGGAACGACTCCGTGTCGTTCTGCTGGACCTCCTCCAGTCGACCGGCGGCCATGCCGCCGACGAGGAAGACCAGCACCCAGAAGGCCAGCGCGACCCACTTGCCGCGGCGATGGGTCGGAAAGGTGGCGAGGCGGGACAGGGCCGGCACGAGGACTCCCCCCGGGTTCGTCGGGCGCGGTGCCGACCACGGTAGGCGGCACGCCGTCCACCGACCACCGGGGCCGCCCGCCGGGCTCAGGCCCCGTCGGCGAGCGGGTCGGCGTCGGCGTCCAGCTCGACCAGCAGGTCGTGCAGGGCGTCGAAGACACCGGGTGCGGCGGCGACGACCAGTGCGCTGCTCTCCGGCTGCCCGCGCAGCCCGCCCACCCGCGCGCCGGCCTCGCGGGCGATGAGGGCACCTGCGGCCCAGTCCCACGGGTTCATGGCCTGCTCGTAGTAGCCGTCGACGTTCCCGGCCGCGACCGCGCACAGGTCGAGCGCCCCGGCGCCGAAGCGGCGCACGTCGCGCACCCGCGGCAGCAGCGTCGTCAGGTGCCGGGCCTGCACGGCGCGCCGACGCGCGTCGTAGCTGAAGCCGGTCGCGACCAGCGCCTGCGCCAGGTCGTCGGCGGAGGAGCAGCGCAGCGGCCGGCCGTCGCGCCGGGCACCACCGTCGAGCAGCGCCGTCCACGTCTCGCGCTTCGCCGGGTCGTGCACGACGCCCGCGACGGTGCGCCCGTCGACCTCGACGGCGATGGAGACCGCCCACTGCGGGATGCCGTACAGGAAGTTGACCGTGCCGTCGACGGGGTCGACCACCCAGCGCACGCCGGTGGTGCCGGCGTCGTCGGCACCCTCCTCACCGAGGACGCCGTCGCCGGGGCGCGCGGCCCGGATGCCGTCGACGACCAGCCGCTCGGCCGCGGAGTCGGCCGCGGTGACGACGTCGGTGGCCGAGCTCTTCGTGGCCTGCACCGTGATGCCCTCGCGCATCGACAGCGCGAGGTCGCCCGCGCGACGGGCGAGGTCGGTCGCCAGCTCGAGCAGCACTGCGGGGTCCGGGGCGGCCACGAACGCAGTCTGCTGGACGCCCCGCCGGCCGGTGCTGCCCACCCGGTGTGGGGCTCGCCACGCAGCTCCTGCTAGAACGGCGTTCGGTATTGCCGTTCGCCCGGCGCCCCGTCGCCTCGTCGTCCCCGCACAGAAGGGCCTCGCCCGTGGACCTCAGCTTCACCAAGGAGGAGGAGGACTTCCGCCGGGAGTTCCGCTCCTGGCTGGACGCCAACCTGCCGCAGGAGATGCGCTCCCCCGACTTCTGGGAGGGCAAGAGCGACGACGAGCAGTTCCAGATCCGGCGCGACTGGGAGGCCGGCAAGGCCGCCGACGGCTACGCCGGCATCCAGTGGCCGACCGAGTACGGCGGCCGCGGCGGCACGCCGGGCATGAAGGCCGTCTACGACCAGGAGATGATCCGGGCCAACGCCCCGACGACGGTCAACCCGCTCGGCCTCACGTTCCTCGCACCCACGGTGATGCTCATCGGCACCGAGGAGCAGAAGAAGTCGATCATCAAGCCGCTGCTGCACAACGAGGTGATCTGGTGCCAGGGCTTCTCGGAGCCGGGCGCGGGCTCCGACCTCGCGGCGCTGTCGATGCGCGCCGAGCGCGAGGGCGACCAGTACGTGCTCAACGGCCAGAAGATCTGGACGACGAACGCCATGCACGGCGACAGGATCTTCACCCTCGCCCGCACGAGCCAGCCGGTCGAGGGACAGAAGAAGCACGCCGGCATCTCGATGCTGCTGGTCGACATGCACCAGCCCGGCGTCGAGGCACGGCCGCTCAAGCAGATGACCGGCTCCAGCGAGTTCGGCGAGGTGTTCTTCACCGACGCCGTCTGCCCGGTCGAGGAGGTGCTCGGCGGCGAGGGCAACGGCTGGCAGACCGCCATGCTGCTGCTGTCGTTCGAGCGCGGATCGTCGGCGATCGGCCAGTACACCGAGTTCCGCAAGATGTGGGACGAGGTCGCGGCGGCCGCTGCCCGCACCGAGCGGGACGGCCGGCCGGCGGCGCAGGACCCGGTGCTGCGCCAGGAGATGGCGCGCAGCCTCATCGAGCTCGAGTGCCTGAAGTACCACTCGTGGCACATCCTCACCTCGACCTCGCAGGGCAAGGACCTGGGCTTCGAGGCATCCATGACCAAGCTGTTCTGGGCGCAGACCTTCCGTGACCTGTCCGACGTCTACAGCGACGTGGTCGGGCCGGAGTTCCAGGTCGTCGGCAAGCCCGGCGTCTCGCGCCAGGAGCTCACGACGATGGCGCTGTGGTCGCGCAGCTGCACCATCTGGGGCGGCTCGAACGAGGTCCAGCGCACGATCATCGCCGAGCGCGTGCTCGGCCTCCCCCGGTAAGGAGAGACCGAGATGCACTTCGCCCTCGACGACGACCAGAAGGCGCTGCAGGACGCCGTCCGCGCGTACCTGCGTGACCGGTTCGACCTCGAGAAGGTGCGCGAGGTCTACGAGGCCCCCGACGGCGACGGCGACCCCGCCGAGCTCTGGAAGGCCGTGTCGGAGCAGGGGTGGCTCGCGGTCCTCGTGCCGGAGGAGCACGACGGCGTGGGCCTCGGCCTGGTCGCCGCAGCCGTCATCGCCCGCGCGCTCGGCGCCGGCACCGTGCCCGGACCGTGGCTCGGCACCGTGCTCGCCGCCGAGGCGGTGCGGCTGGCCGGGTCGGACGCGCAGAAGGCCGAGTGGCTGCCGCGGCTGGCCGCGGGTGAGGTGAAGGGCGCGGTGGCGCTGGTCAAGGCCGGCTCGTCACCGGAGCCACGGTTCGCGCCGGCGACGTCGTCGGGCGGCCGCCTGTCCGGCCAGCTGCAGATCGTCGAGTACGCGGAGCAGGCCGGCGTGCTCGTCGTCGCGGCGCAGGACGGCCTCTACCTGGTCGACCCGCACGGCGACGGCGTCGCGCTCACCCGCTGCTCGGCCCTGGACCGCTCCACCCGCACCTACACCGTCGACCTCGACGGCGCCGCCGGCACGCGGCTCGAGGCGTCGTCGGAGGACGCCCTGCAGGAACTGCTCGACCGCGCCGCCGTTCTCGTCGCGAACGACCTCGTCGGCCTCGCGCGCAAGGCGCTCACCGACACCGTCGAGTACGACAAGACGCGCGTGCAGTTCGGCCGGCCGGTCGGCTCGTTCCAGGCGCTCAAGCACCACCTCGCCGACCTGCACGTCGCGGTGACGATGGCCGAGCACGCCGCGCTGTACGCCGCGCACGCCGTCGAGACCGGCGCCGACGACGCGCGACTGGCGGTGTCGATCGCCAAGGCGAAGGCCGCCGACACCGCCCGCCGGGCGGTCAGCGACATGATCCAGTACCACGGCGGCATCGGCTTCACCTGGGAGCACCACGCGCACTTCTACTTCAAGCGCGCCAAGCGCCTGGAGTACGCCTACGGGGACGCCGCGCAGCACCGCGAGCGCATCGCCCAGCTGCTGATCGACCGCCCGGGCGAGAGGCTGTCGCTCGGCGAGGGCGGTGCCGACGGCGGCCAGTCCACCGTCGGGGCGGCGGCCGGCAGCCAGGGCACCGGCGTCGCGGCAGGAGCGACCGCGTAGTGGCCACCGGTGGTCCGGGCGGACAAGTCGCGCTCATCACCGGCGGCGCCTCCGGCTTCGGCGCCGAGGTGGCCCGCCAGCTCGTGCGTCGCGGCGACAGCGTGGTGCTCGTCGACGTCGACGAGCAGGGCGGGCAGGCCGTCGCCGACGAGATCGGCGGGCACTTCCTGCGCTGCGACGTCAGCGACTTCGACCAGGTCGTCGAGACGACCCGGCAGGCCGAGCAGGTGCACGGCGGGCTCGACCTGGTCTTCCTCAACGCCGGCATCTCGACCGGCTGCGGCGTCGGGGAGGACTTCGACCTCGCGACCTACCGGCGCGCCATGGGCATCAACCTCGACGGGGTCGTCTTCGGCGTGCACGCGGCGATCCCCGCGCTGCAGCGGCGGGGCGGCGGCTCGATCGTCGCGACGGCGTCGATGGCGGGGCTGACCGGGACGCCGTTCGACCCGGTCTACGGGGCGAACAAGCACGCCGTCGTGGGACTGGTCCGCGCGCTCGGGCCGGCGCTCGCACCGCAGGGCATCCGGGTCAACGCGTTCTGCCCCGGGTTCGCCGAGACCAAGATCATCACGGACATCAAGGGCCACCTGCAGCAGTCG
>DATMJH010000198.1:0-6201 GCA_035554015.1 Mycobacteriales bacterium | reverse complement strand
GTGCGCAGCGGCCTGGGCGACGCGGCGCCCGCGGACCTGCTCGTGCTGCCGGTGCTGTTCGAGGAGCAGGTGCTGGGCGCCATCGAGCTGGCCAGCTTCGAGCGCTTCAACGAGGTGCACACGACCTTCGTCGAGCAGCTGGTCGAGACCATCGGCGTCGTGCTCAACACGATCATCGCGAACGTGCGCACCGAGGAGCTGCTCGAGCAGTCGCAGCGCCTCGCGCAGGAGCTGCAGGTGCAGTCGGTCGAGCTGCAGCGCAAGAACGCCGAGCTGGAGGAGACCGCCGCGCTGCTCGGCGAGCAGAACCGCAACATCGAGATCAAGAACCGCGAGATCGAGATGGCCCGGCTGGGCCTCGAGGAGAAGGCCGAGCAGCTGGCGCTGTCGAGCCAGTACAAGTCCGAGTTCCTCGCCAACATGTCGCACGAGCTGCGTACGCCGCTGAACTCGCTGCTCATCCTCGCGAAGCTGCTCGCGGACAACCCGCAGGACAACCTCACCGACAAGCAGATCGAGTTCGCCCGCACGATCTACAACGCCGGCTCGGACCTGCTGGCCCTCATCAACGACATCCTCGACCTGTCCAAGGTCGAGGCCGGCAAGATGGACGTGCACGCGGCCCCGGTAGTGCTGCGCGACGTCTGCGACTACGTCGACAGCACGTTCCGTCCGCTGGCGGAGCAGCAGGGTCTCGACCTCGTCGTCCACCTGGACGACGGGCTGCCGACCTCGGTCGTCACCGACGAGCAGCGGCTGCACCAGGTGCTCAAGAACCTGCTGTCGAACGCGCTGAAGTTCACCGAGCGCGGCAGCGTCGAGCTGTCCGTGTCGCGGGCGCCGTCGACGATGCTGTTCGCCTCGCAGACCCTGAACGAGGCCGACGACGTCATCGCGTTCAGCGTCACCGACACCGGCATCGGGGTGCCGGCCGACAAGCTCAAGCTCATCTTCGAGGCGTTCCAGCAGGCCGACGGCACGACCAGCCGGCGCTACGGCGGCACCGGCCTCGGCCTGTCCATCTCGCGGGAGATCGCGCGGCTGCTCGGCGGCGCGATCGCGGTGCAGAGCGAGGCGGGGCAGGGCAGCACCTTCACGCTGTACGTGCCGGCCGAGTACCCGTTCGGCGAGCGAGAGCTGACGGCGACCACCACTCCGGTGCCCGTGTCGGTGCGGCCGGGGCAGGTGCCGGTGCTCACGGACGCGCCGGCGGTCGACGTGCACCTCGACGGCGTCGACGTGCTGACCGGCGCCAAGGTGCTCGTCGTCGACGACGACGTCCGCAACGTGTTCGCCCTGACCAGCGCGCTCGAGCTGCACGGGATGCGGGTGCTCTACGCCGACAACGGCGCCGACGGCATCCGGCTGCTGCAGGACAACCCCGACGTCGACCTCGTCCTGATGGACGTGATGATGCCGGAGATGGACGGCAACGAGACCACGGCGGCGATCCGGCGGATGCCGCAGTTCGCCGGTCTGCCGATCGTGTTCCTCACGGCCAAGGCCATGCCGGGCGACCGGGAGAAGAGCATCGCGGCAGGGGCGTCGGACTACATCACCAAGCCGGTCGACCTCGACCGGCTGCTCGGCCTGATGACCTCGTGGCTGGCCGGCCGGCCGGCCGAGGGGGCCGACGGGTGAGTGGTGCCGCCGGCAGCGCGAAGATCCTGCTCGTCGACGACCGGCCCGAGAACCTGCTGGCTCTCGAGGCCATCCTGTCGGGCCTGGGGCACGAGCTGGTCAAGGCGGCCTCGGGGGAGGAGGCGCTCAAGCGCCTGCTCGCCGAGGACGTCGCGGTGATCCTGTTGGACGTCCAGATGCCGGGCATGGACGGCTTCGAGACGGCCAGCCACATCAAGCAGCGGGAGCGCACCCGGGACATCCCGATCCTGTTCCTCACCGCCATCGACGGCGCGGCCCACCAGGCCTTCCGCGGCTACGCGGCGGGCGCCGTGGACTACCTGGCCAAGCCGTTCGACCCGTGGGTGCTGCGGGCCAAGGTGGCGGTGTTCGTCGAGCTGCACGAGCGGCGCCGCCAGCTCGAGGCGCAGACCGAGCGGCTGAAGGAGGAGGCGGCCCTGCTGCGCAGCGGCCGGCTGCAGGAGCTCAGCGCGGCGACGGTCGCCAAGCTGCACGCGCTGCGCGACGCCCTGCCCGAGGAACTGCCCGCCGGGGCGGCGCGGGCGGTCGAGGAGGCGGTGGCTGCCGCCGAGGTGCTGCAGCAGGCGCTGCCCGAGCGGTCGGTGGCCCGGTGACCGAGCCGCGCCGCCCGCTGCCGCCTGCCGCGGTCACCCTGCCGCCCGACGGGTCCTCGCCCGCCCTGGCGCGGCGGCACCTGCGCACCGTGCTGCTCGCCGCTGGTCACGGGGCGGTGCTCGACGACGCGCTGCTGCTGGTCACCGAGCTGGTCACCAACGCCGTCGTGCACGCGGGCACGGACGTCGAGCTCGCCCTCGAGCTCGATGACGACCGCGTGCTGGTGCAGGTGTCCGACCGCAGCCCCGGGTCGACGCCGGTCGTGCGCGGCGACGCCGACGCGCCGCGCGAGGGCGGCCGGGGGCTGTTCCTGCTCGACGCGCTGGCGCCGGAGTGGGGCACCACGCACGCGCGCGACCGCAAGACGGTGTGGTTCCGGCTGGGGCCGTCGTCGCCCGTCGCCGTCGCCGAGCCGGCACCGCCGGTGACCACGGTCGACACCGCCGACGGCGACCCGACCACGCTGGACTGGCTGCTGGCACTGCCCGGCGAGCTCGAGCAGCAGCTGTCGCCGGCGCAGGTGCTCACCGAGCTCCTGCACCGGCTGTGCGACGCGCTGGCCGTCGACGAGGCAGCGCTGCTCGTGGAGTCCGACAGGGACCCCGACACCTGGCTGGTCGCCGCCGCCCGGGGCGATGCGCCGTCCGACGACGCTGTCGCCGAGCTGCGGCGCACCGCGCTGCACACCGACCGCGCGGTGGTGCAGCGCCCGCGGCGCACCGTCCTGCTGCTGCGCGGCCGCGGCGGCCCGTTCGGCGCGCTCGTGCTCGAGCGGGGGAGCCTGAGCAGCCGCGACACCGCCGTCGCCCGGCTCGCCGCCGAGCGGCTCGGCATGGTGCTGCGCGACGACCGGGCCGACGTCGCGCAGCGGCGCCAGCGGGGGTCGCTCGCGCTGCTCGCCGAGGCGAGCGACATGTTCGCCGCCACCCTCGACGTGCAGCTCGCCGTCACGCTCGCCACGCAGCTCGTCGTGCCGCGGCTCGCGTCGTGGGCGGCCGTCTACACCGTCGCCGACCGGGGCGTGCAGCTGGCGTCGGTGAGTCACGAGGACGAGGAGCGCACCGCCGCGCTGCGCGTGGCGCTGTCGAGCTCGCGCGGCACGGAGTTCGCCGAGCGCCTCGCCCGCGACCTCGCCGTCCAGCGCCCGGCCGAGCACCTCGGTGAGCTCGCCGCGGCCGAGGAACGCCGGGCGGCGACGTGCTGGCACTGCCGCTCGTTGCCCGCCGCCGGCTGCTCGGCGGCCTGCTGGTCGCCCGCCCGACCGGCGGCAGCTACAGCGCCGAGGACGTGTCGCTGCTGCTCGACCTGGCCCGTCGCGCGGCACTGGCGGTCGACAACGCCCGGCTGTACGAGGAGCGCACGGCGATCGCGCAGGCGCTGCAGGCCTCGCTGCTGCCGCCGGAGGTGCCGGTCGCCGACGGCGTGGAGTTCGGCGCGCGCTACCACCCGGCCGGTGAGGGCAACGAGGTCGGCGGCGACTTCTACGACGTGTTCCCGCTCGACCCGGCCGACCCGGCCAGCGGCTGGGCGGTCGCCATCGGAGACGTCTGCGGCAAGGGCGCCGAGGCCGCCGCCATCACCGGGCTGGCGCGCAACGTGCTGCGGCTGCTGGTGCGTGACGGCCGCTCGCCCGCCCAGGCGCTGCGCCGCTTGAACGACGCCGTGCTCGAGCTCGGCGAGCGGGGCCGGTTCTGCACCGCGGCGCTCGCCGTCGTGCGCCCCGACGGCGATGGGCATCTCGACGTCACCTACTCCAGTGGCGGCCATCCGCCGCCGGTGCTCGTGCCGACCGCCGCGCCGGCGCGGTTCGTCGGCGACAGCGGCACCGTGCTGGGCGTCGTCGAGCACCCGGACCTCGCGGACGAGCGCATCGCGCTGCAGCCGGACGACGTCCTGGTGCTCTACACCGACGGCGTCACCGAGCGGCGCGACGGCCGGCGGATGTTCGGCGACGACCAGCTGCTGCGGGTGCTCGCCGGCACCGCGCGCCGGCCGGCCGACGCCGTCGCGGGTGCGCTGGAGCGGGCGGTGCGCGACTTCGGCAGTGAGGTCGCCCGCGATGACCTGGCGGTGCTCGCGGTGCGTGCCGTGCAGCCGGCCGCGGACCCGGTGGCGCGCGCGCGGGAGCTGTCCGGCCGGCTGTGACGGTCGTCTGACGAAACCGGCACGGTCTGCGGTCATCCGGCCGGGACGCGGATCGCCGCGACGCGGCCGGGTACGGGCGCGACGTGGACCGTCGTCGTGCTGCCCGCGTGCTCGTCGCGGACGGGAACGCGTCGCTGGCCGCGGTCCTCACCGACCTGCTGGCCGACGAGCCCGGGTTCGACGTCGTCGGCACCGCACTGCAGGGCGGCGAGGCGCTGGAGATGGCCCGGCAGCGCGACCCCGACCTGCTGCTGGTCGACGAGCGGCTCGACGGCGGCCTCGCGCCCGACCTGCTCGGCGCGCTGCGCACGACCTGCCCGCGCGCCGCCGTGCTGCTGTGGTCGCACCACGCGGTGCACACCGCGGCGCCGGACGTCGACGGGGTCCTGCCGCGCGGGCTGCCCTTCCGCGACCTCGTCCGCGAGCTCCGCGACGTGCTGCGCTCTCATCGGTCGCAGGACGACCGCTCGACCGTCTGACGGGACGGCCGGGCTCGGAGGGAGAGGGCGACGGCGCTCTCCGGTGAGAGCGGCGTGCAAGGTGCCGAGCACATCGGTGTGCCGCCTCACCACCCGGCGCGCGCCAGCCGCGCGTGGCCGCCCGGATGGCCGATGTCGTGCCCCGCGTGTCGGAACCGAGAGGTGCGCCGGGTGGCTGCTTCTATCCCGGCGACGGGAGTGCTGACCGAAGGGGCGCCCGATGGGTCTGCAGGTCGCGCAGCACGACGTCTTCCAGCGGCGGGAGTGGACCGCGCAGCGGATCGGATGGGCGACGATGGGCCTCGTCGTCGTCGCGGCCCTGGCCGGCCTGCTCGGGCCGGGCCCGCTGAGCGGGAGGACAGCGACGAGCGTCGACGGCCTGGTGGAGGTGCGGTACCAGCGGTTCGGCCACCTGGAGGCCGATGACCTCATGACCGTCGTCCTGGCTCCCGCCGCGGTGACGGGGGAATCGGCGGACGTCGAGCTGGCCGAGGACTGGCTGCGCTCGGTCGACATCAGCGGCATCACGCCCGAGCCGATGGAGCAGGTGGCCACCGACTACGGCGTCCGGCTGACCGTCGCCACGGAGCCGGGTGCCCCGGTTGACCTCCAGATCACGTTCCGCGCCAGCCAGATCGGCCCCATCGACGCGGGCGTCCGGTTCGAGGGCCGGGCGCTGTCGTTCGGTCAGTTCATCTACCCCTGAGCGAGCGAAGGAGCCTTCCGTGGATGGGGTGCTGCGGGCCCTGGCGGTCTACCTGGTCCTGATCGTGCTGTTCCGCATGTCGGGCAAGCGGACGCTCTCCCAGGTGACCACGTTCGACTTCGTGCTGCTGCTCGTCGTGGGGGAGGCGACCCAGCAGGCGCTGCTGGGCGAGGACTTCTCGGTCGTGCATGCGGGCATCGTCATCACCACGCTCATCGGGCTGGACCGCGGCTCGGACTACTTCGCCTGGCGCTTCGGTCCGTACAAGCGGGCGACCGAGAGCGTCCCTGTCGTTCTGCTCGAGGACGGCCGGCTGCTCGAGGACGTGATGGCCAAGGAGCACGTGTCGCAGGACGACATCCTGTCAGCGGCCAGGAGCACCCGGGGGCTGGAGCGCCTGGAGCAGGTCAAGTACGCGGTGCTGGAGACCACGGGCGGCATCAGTGTCGTCCCGAGGGACGACATCCGACCCCACTGACCAACCTATGGCGGCGAAGTCAAGGGCTCGGTTTTGGGGATGTTGGGCAGGGGTGATCGACTCGGCGGCCAGTCCCGTCGAGTTGATCTTGGGGGGGTGTGGTGCGCTGCTGTTCGGGGTTCGGGGGCCTGCGCCCG
>DATMJH010000197.1:0-21650 GCA_035554015.1 Mycobacteriales bacterium | reverse complement strand
GAACAAGCCCGGAGCCGACCAGGCCGCCGCGAGCAGCCCCACCGCCAGGGGCGCCAAGCCGGCGGGCAAAACGGCGGGCAAGACGGCGAGCAAGACGGCGGGCAAGACGGCGGGCAAGCCGGCGTCGCGCAAGTCGGCGTGACAGCCGTCCAACAGTCACCCGATCGGGCGGGTGACCACCGCCGATCGTGGGCAGGGCCGCACCCGTGAACGCTGCGCGCCGCACGGGGGAGCCGCAGCCTGCCTCTCTCACCCTGCCGGCGGACCTGCACTCCGTGCGCAGGGCGCGGCAGTTCGTGCACTCGCGCTGCGCCGGCCTCGGTCTGGCCCGCGACGCGTGCGAGGACGCGCTGCTGCTCACCAGCGAGCTCGTGACCAACGCCGTCCTGCACGGCCGCAGCGAGGTGTGCGTCGAGGTCGTCGCGGCGGGGCGGCTCGTGCGCGTTTCCGTGCTCGACGAGAACTCGCGCCATCCTGTTCCGGTGACGCAGGACCACGACGCGCTCGACGGCCGCGGGCTCGCGCTCGTCGAGGCGCTCGCCGACCGGTGGGGCGTCGACGACCGCCCCATGGGCAAGGCGGTCTGGTTCGAGCTGGGCCGGTCGTGACCACCGCGTCACCGCCGCCCACGGCGATGGGCGTGCCCCCCGACGTGCTCGACGACCCCGTCCGGCAGGCCGCGGTCTCCCGGCTGCTCGGCAGCGGCACCCGCTCGGAGGGGCTCGACCGGCTCACGGCGCTCGCGGCCACCCTGCTGGACGTCCGCCACGCGCAGGTCTCGCTGCTCGGCGCGGACCAGCACGTCGCCAGCTCCTACGGGCCAGGCAGCGCCGAGGGCCCGACGCCGGTCGTCGACAGCCTGTGCACCGTCACCGTGCGCTCGGGCGGGCCACTGCCGGTCTCCGACGCCGCTGCCGACGACCGCGTCCGCACGCTGCCACCGGTCACCAGCGGCGCGGTGCGCGCCTACCTGGGCGTCCCGCTCGTCGACAGCGATGGCCTGGTCCTCGGCGCGCTGTGCGTCTTCGACCCCGAGCCGCGCGAGTGGACCGCCGAGCAGGTCGGCGTGCTGGGCGAGCTCGCACCGGCCGTGGTGGCCGAGCTCGAGCTGCGGGCCGTCACGCTCGAGGTGGCGACGGCGGCGGCCCGGCTCGACCTGGCGCTCGCTGCTGCCGACATCGGCAGCTTCGACTGGGACATGGCGACCGGCGAGCTCGCCTGGGACGACCGGCTCATCGCGCTGTTCGGCTACGAGCGCGACACCTTCGACGCCACGATCGACAGCTTCGCGGCCCGGCTGCACCCCGACGACCGCGACGGCGTCTTCGCCGCGCTGGACCAGGCACGGGAGACCGGCACCTTCGAGCGCACCTATCGGATCCTGCTGCCGGACGGCGCTGTGCGCTGGGTCGAGGCGAGGGGACGGGTCCTGCGAGGGGGTGGACGGTCGGACCGGATGCTCGGCGCTGCCTACGACGCGACCGCGCGGCACGCGGCCGACGAGGCGAGGGAGCGCGCGTACCGCGACCGCGAGCAGGCGGTCGTCGAGCGGGAGCGTGCGTACGCGCGGGCGGAGGCGGCGAGCACCCGCCTCCAGCTGCTCGTCGACGCGACCACGCGGCTGTCCGCCTCGCTCGAGCCGGCCGACGTGCTCGCGGCGCTCGCCGCCACGGTCGTGCCGTCACTCGGCCGGTGGGCGGTCGTGGCGGCCACCGGCGAGGTCGCTTCGGCGCTGGCTCCGCACGCCGTGCCGGCGTCGTCGCGCGCCGTCGTGCCGGTGCTCGTCCGGCACGGCGAGCCGCGGCAGGAGGAGGGTCTGCAGCAGCTGGTGGAGCGGATGCCGCTCAGCCTCGACGACCCGCACGGCGTCGGCGCGGTGCTGCGCACCGGCCTGCCCGAGTGGCTGCCGGAGGTGGACGACGCGGTCCTCGACGCCTTCGGCCTCGACGAGCACACGCGCGCGGAGGTCGACCGGCTGCAGGTCGGTCGCGCGCTCACCGTGCCCCTGCTGAGCCGAGGGCGCCGGCTCGCCGCGCTCACCGTCGCCGAGCCGCTCGCCGGTGTCCTCGACCAGGCGCTGCTCATGGACCTCGCCGGGCGGGCCGCCGTCGCGCTCGACAACGCGCTGCTGTACCGGTCGGAGCGCCGCACCGGCATCACGCTGCAGCGCAGCCTGCTGCCGCGTGAGGTGCCGGTGCTGCCGGGGCTGCAGGTGGCAGCGCGGTACCTGCCGGGCGACGACGGCGCCTTCGTGGGCGGAGACTGGTACCAGGGCGTGGTCGTCGACCACGCGCTGGTGCTGGCCATGGGTGACGTCATGGGGCACGGCATGCGCAGCGCGGCCCGGATGGGGCAGCTGCGCGCCATCGTGGCCACCCTCGCCCTGGAGGGACATGCCCCTGGAGCGCTGCTGTCGCGGCTGGCCCGCACCAGCGACGAGCTGCTCGACATCGACCTCGCCACGCTGCTCGTGGCGCGGCTGGAGCCGGCGACCGGCCGGCTGACCGTCGCCTCGGCCGGCCACCCGCCGCCGCTGATCGGCCGGCCGGGCGGTGCGCCGGCCTTCCTCGAGCTCGAGCCCGGCCCGCCCATCGGCGCGCTGCCGTTCGAGTACAGCGACAGCGATGTCGACGTGCCCGACGGCTCGACCCTCGTGCTCTACAC
Organism: Mycobacteriales bacterium; assembly: GCA_035554015.1. GTDB lineage: Bacteria > Actinomycetota > Actinomycetes > Mycobacteriales > SCTD01 > DATLGD01. The sequence goes on along the minus strand of DATMJH010000197.1, from coordinate 18,986 downwards.
CGACGGGCTGGTCGAGAACCGCTCCGAGGCGCTCGGCGCGGGCCTGGAGCGGCTGCGCCGAGCCCTCGACGGCCTCACGTCCGGGCCCGAGCAGGTCGCGGACGCGCTGCTGCAGGGCACCGGCCGCTGGGGCGGTGCCGACGACGACATCGCGCTGCTGGTGATCCGGCGCGACCTGCGGACCTGAACGGCGTGACCGGCCTGGTCTGCCTGCAGGGGGGCGGCGAGTTCTCGCCCGGCTGCCGACCGATGGACACCAGGGTCGTGCGCCGCGCGGCCGGCGGCCCGCAGCCGGTGCGCACCGTCGTCTGCGCGCTCGCCGCGGCTCCCGGGACCGAGCACGACACCGCGGTGCGCAACGGCGTCGCGCACTACCGGCGGCTGGGCGCCGACGCCGTCGGCGCGCCCGACGCCCGCACCGACGCGGCCGGCGCCGTCCGATCTCTGCGTGCGGCCGGGCTGGTCGTACTGCCCGGCGGCTCGCCGTCGCGGCTGCTCGGCGCGCTGCGGGAGACGCCGGTCGGGGCCCTGCTCGGCGAGCTGCTGGCCGACGGCGTGGCACTGAGCGGGTCGAGCGCCGGTGCGATGGTGCTCGGCGGGTGGACGGTGCTGCCCGAGCGGCGCGGTGCGCACGGGCTCGCCGTCGAGCCGGCGCTCGGCCTGGTGCCCGGCGTCGTCGTCGTGCCGCACTGGAGCGGCGGCGGCAGCCGCGGCGACTGGCTGCGCGCGGTGACCTCCACCGTGCCGGACGCCACCGTCATCGGCCTGCCCGAGGAGTCGGGCGTGCTGGTCGAGGGCAGGCAGCTGCTGGCGCTCGGGCAGACGGCGAGCTGCGTCGTGGCATCGGGCGTCGAGCTTCCGCCAGGTGCCGGGTGGACGCTGCCGCACCCCCGCTGACCCGCCGCGCCGACGGCCGGCTCCGCCCGGTTGTGCGTCGTGTCAGCGCTCCGGGTGCGATGATCGCGCCGCACCACCCTGCTGTACGAGCTGGAGGGCAACCGCAGTGGACGAGACCCCGCGCCGACCTGGACCCGGCGGCCCGGTCGGGCCGACTTCTGTCCCAGGCATGGCCCCGGGCGCTCCTGCGGGGAGCGCGCCGGGCGGCGGACCGGTCGCCGAGCGCATGCAGGCGCTGCTCTCGCGCGCGGTCGAGGAGCAGGTCTCGGAGCAGCGCCAGGTGTCCGCCGTGCTCGGCGACCTGCGGCTGCAGGTCGCCGCGCTGGCCGACCAGCTGCGCGGCACCGCGTCCGGTGACCGGGTCGAGCAGCTGGCCGGCGATCTCGGCTCGCTCACCACCGAGCTGCGCCGCGCCACGACGGGCATCGCCGAGCGGCTCGACGCGATCGCCCGGCGCGTCGAGGAGCAGGCGACGTCGACGTCCGAGGTGGCCGCCGGCAGCAGCGCCACTGCCGAGGCGCTCGCGGTGCGGCTGGGCGCCCTCGGCGCCGACGTCTCCGCGCAGGGGGCCGCGCTCGAGCGCGTCACCACGGCGCTCGAGGCGCTCGCATCGTTCCCCGACGCCCTCGGCGCCGTGCAGGGCGAGCTGTCGGGGCTGCACGACCGGCTGGCGCCGCTCGGCGAGATCCGCTCGGCGCTGGCCGACCTCGGCGCCCGCACCGCCGGCGTCGAGGCGCTGCGTCCCGAGCTCGGCGCCGTCGCCGACAAGGTGGCGTCCCTCGCGACGGCGGCCGACGTCACGCGCGCCCGCGACTCGCTCGTCGTCGCGGTGGGCGACCGGCTCTCGGCGATCGAGCAGCTGGCCGGGAGGCCCGTGCTCGAGCGGCGCGACGTCGAGGAGCTCCTCGATCCCGTGCGCAGCCGGCTCGACGACGTCGCCGAGGGCGGCCCGGCGCTGGAGCGCCTGGGCGGCCTCGAGCAGCGGCTCGCGTCGCTCGAGACGCGGCTCGGCCAGGTCGCCGACTCGCTCTCCTCGGTCACCGACACGACCGGTGCCGTGCCGGGGATGGCCACCGACGTCGCGCTCGTCGCGCAGCGCCTGGACGGCCTCGGCACGCTGCGCGACGAGATCGCCGTCGTGCAGGCGGCGCTGGCCGAGATGCGCGAGGACTCCTCCACCCCGGCGCTGCTGGTCGGTCTCACCTCGCTGCGCGAGGACGTCGAGGATCTCGCCGGCCGCGTCGAGCAGGTCGATGTGCCGTCTGCCGAGGCCGTGGCGCAGGCGGTGAGCGGCAAGGTGGGTGACCGGATCGTCGACGCGCTCGCGCCGCGTGTCGCGGAAGTGGTGCTCACGCGCGTCGCCGCGGTGCTGGTCGAGCAGGTCGCGAGCACGGTCACCGCCAGCGTCCAGAGCGGCCTCACCGAGCGCGTGCGCGCCGCGACCGCCGAGAGCGAGCGCCGGATGAGCGCGCACGTGGACGAGGCGATCCTCGCCCTGGCCGAGGCGCTGCTGCGCCGCCGCCGCCCGTCGCGCACCGCACCCGCGGTCGCCGCGCCCGCTGTCGGGGACGAGCTCACCACGGCGGTTCCGCTGCCGGGCGTGGAGCGCGCCGCAGGGATCGCCGACCAGCCGGCCGCGCAGCACGACGTCGGCGACCAGCAGGCGGAGCGGGCGCAGGACGAGGAGCCGGCGCCGTTGACGGCGGACGCGGCGGCCGCGCCGGTCGACGAGGCAGGCGCGCAGGACGAGCCCCCCGCCGCGCCGGAGGGCGGCGAGCAGGCAGCTGACGCGGTCGCAGCCGTCGACGAGCAGCAGCGGGACGACGACGGCGCGCTGGCCGAGCAGGCCGACGCCGAGCTGGCGGCCGCCGTCGGCGACGTGCCCGACGAGCCGGCCGCGCGAGAGGACGAGCGAGAGGACGAGGCTGCGCCGCAGGCCGGTGACGAGCAGGAGGCCGTCGTCGACAAGGAGCCGGGCGACGACCCGGCCGACGAGCAGGCCGCCGCGCCCGGCGACGCGCCGCCGGAGGCAGAGCTCGCCGACGTGGAGGGCGAGCCGGCGGACGGCGGCGGCGAGCCGGCCACCTCCGGCGACCGCGGCGCGGCGGTGTCGCGGGACGACGCCGCCGACGACCGCGCGGCCGACGGCGCCGAGGACCTGGCCGACGACGTGGACGACCACCGGGCCGACGACCGGGACGACGACCGGGACGACGAGCGAGCGGACGAGCCTGCTGCGGAGTCGCCGTCGGAGCGCACCGGTGCGCTGGCGCTGCGGTCCGGCCTGCGCGGCCTCGGCCTCGACGTCGACGACCCGGACCTCGGTGACGACGACGAGGTGCCCACGCGCCGGCCCGGCGCTCTCGGGCGCCCCCGCGTGCTCGATGCTCCCGACGACGAGCCCAGCCCGACGGCGCCGCTGCGCACCGCACCGCCCGTGCGGCCGCGACCGGAGGTGCAGGAGCGCTTCGCCGCAGCGGCCAACTCGTTCACCACCCGTCGTGAGCAGGTCGACGACGACCACGAGGGCGACGACGACGAGGCAGCCGACGACGCGCCGCGCCGCCGGCCGTGGTGGCGCCCCGGCGGCTGACCCCGCCCGCAGACGCCCGCGAGGGCCGCACCCCGGCAGGGGGGCGGCCCTCGGCGAGGGATCGGGCGGTTAGGAGGTGAAGGCGTCCTTGACCTTCTCGCCGGCCTGCTTGAGGTTCCCCTTGGCCTGGTCGGCCTTGCCCTCGGCCTGCCACTGCTCGTTGCCGGTGGCCTTGCCCAGGGCCTCCTTGCCCTTGCCGCCCAGCTCCTGTGCCTTGTTGTCGAGCTTCTCGTCGGTGCCCACGGTGCCTCCTCGTGTCGGGGTGCGGACTGCACCGCTACCTACCCGGCGTCCCGGCAGGCTCACCGCAATGACGAGCGCGTCACACCGGGGCCGCGGAATCCCGTCCTGCCTGGCACGCTTGTGCCCAGACGAGGACGCACCGGGTCCGACCGCGTGCGGTCGTGCCAGCACCAGCCGAAGGAGAGACCGTGTCGCTGCCGCCCCTGGTGGAGCCCGCTGCCGACCTGTCGCGCACGGAGGTCATGCGCTACAGCCGGCACCTGATCATCCCCGAGGTCGCGACAGCGGGGCAGCGGCGCCTGAAGAACGCCAGGGTGCTCGCGGTGGGTGCCGGCGGCCTCGGGTCCCCGACGCTCATGTACCTCGCGGCGGCCGGCGTCGGCACTCTCGGCATCGTCGACTTCGACGTCGTCGACGAGAGCAACCTGCAGCGCCAGGTCATCCACGGCCAGAGCGACATCGGCACGTCCAAGGCGCAGAGCGCGGCCCGCACGATCGCCGAGATCAACCCGCTCGTCGAGGTCGTGCTGCACGAGGAGCGGCTCGACACGTCGAACGTCTTGGACGTCTTCGCGCAGTACGACCTCATCGTCGACGGCACTGACAACTTCGCGACGCGGTACATGGTCAACGACGCGGCCTTCTTCCTCGGCAAGCCGTACGTGTGGGGTTCGATCTACCGCTTCGACGGCCAGGCGTCGGTGTTCTGGCCCACCGTCAGCGACACCGCGCCGTGCTACCGGTGCCTGTACCCGGAGCCGCCGCCGCCCGGCATGGTGCCGAGCTGCGCCGAGGGCGGCGTCCTGGGCGTGCTCTGCGCGACCATCGGCTCGATCCAGACCACCGAGGCCGTCAAGGTGCTCACCGGCATCGGCGAGCCGCTGGTCGGGTCGCTCATGGTCTACGACGCGCTCGAGATGGAGTACCGCAAGATCAAGGTCCGCAAGGACCCCGAGTGCCCGCTGTGCGGCAAGAACCCGACCATCACCGGGCTCGTCGACTACGAGGCGTTCTGCGGCACGGTCTCCGAGGCAGCGCAGGAGGCGGTGGCCGGCTCGACCATCCTGGCCACCGAGCTGAAGGACATGCTCGAGCGCGGCGACGACGTCTTCCTGCTCGACGTCCGCGAGCCGGCCGAGCACGAGATCGTCAGCATCCCGGGCAACGTGCTCGTCCCGAAGGGCGAGATCCTCAACGGCTCGGCGCTCTCGCAGTTGCCGCAGGACAAGCAGATCGTCGTCTACTGCAAGTCCGGCGTGCGGTCGGCGGAGGTGCTGGCGGCGCTCAAGCAGGCCGGGCTCACGAACTCCGTGCACGTGCAGGGCGGTGTCCTCGCCTGGGCGAGCCAGGTCGACCCCAGTCTGCCGACGTACTGACCGCGCACGCGACAGCGGCCCCCGGCGTGACGGGGCCGGCCGAGCAGCAGGGCGTGCAGCGGGACGGCGCGGAGGCGGCTGCGCCGAGGCCCTCGGGGAAGCGACTAGACCGGCGGCGGCAGGACGTCGTCGAACGCCGACGGCAGGTTCGCGTGGTTCACGACGCTGCCGGACAGGATGCCGCCGACCGACCGGAACGGCTGGCCGATGTGCATGCCGCCGCCGTCGATCGTGTACTGCCGGATCTCGTGGTCGTGCGACGAGCCGCGCATCTTCAGCACCGTGAGGCCGCGGTTGACCGAGCCGAACATCTCGACGTAGCGCAGCAGGACGATGGCGTCGGTCAGCGTGCTGATGTGCCCCTCGGTGATGGACGTGCCGCCGAGCAGCGTCGGAGTGGCGGCGGTGAGCAGCGTCGTGACGCGCTCCTGCTTCACGAACGAGGTGAGCCCGATGATGAACTCGCGGTAGCCCGCGCCGGACGACACCCGCTCCAGTGCCGACAGGCTGTCGATCGCGACCCGGGTCGGCCCGAAGCCGTCGATGACGTCGCGGATCTCGACCAGGTGGTCGTCGAGCGACGCGACCTCCGGGTACAGGGCGACCACCTTGAGCAGCCCGTCGCGCTCGTACCGGTCGAAGTCGTGCCCCCACCCCGCGGCGTTGCGGAAGATCTGGTCGGGGCTCTCCTCGTAGGCGAGCAGCAGCACCTTCTCTCCGCGCTGCACACCGCCGCCGAGGAACTCCGTCGCCAGCAGCGTCTTGCCGGTGCCGGTGGCGCCGGAGACCAGGGTGATGGAGTCCCGGAAGAAGCCGCCGTGGCACAGCTCGTCGAGCCCGGCGTTGCCCGACGTCACCCGGACGTCCGACGAGCCCGACGACAGCAGCACGCCCGACATCGGCAGCACCACGACGCCCATGCCCGGCAGCACGGTGAACGGGTAGTCGCCCTTGCGGTGCATCGACCCGCGCATCTTGAGCACCTCGACGGTGCGGCGACGGGCCTTGTCCTCGCGGATGTTGCGGAGCAGCACGACGCTGTCGGCGACGAACTCCTCGATCCCGTGCCGTGACAGCGTCGAGCCAGGGTCGCCCTGCGTCTCGACGGTCAGGACGATGGTGAGCCCCATCGCGCGCAGGTCGGCGATGAGCGCACGCAGGTGCTGCCGCGCCACCTCCGGCTCGTCGAGCCGGAGCACCGAGTTGAGCGAGTCGATGACGACGCGCTCGGCGCCGGTGCGGTCGACGGCGTGCCCGATCTGCGCCGACAGCACCGACAGGTCGTACCGGTTCACGGAACCGTCCTCCCGCATGAGCGGGCTGGCGTCGACGAACGCGAAGTCGCCGGCCTCCTCCCACGCGGCGACGTCCCACCCCAGCGTCGTGAAGTTCGCGCGCAGGTCGTCGGCCGGCTCCTCGAGCGTCACGAAGATGCCGGGCTGCCGGCGCTCGACGCCCTCGGCCAGGAACTGCGCCGCGAAGACGGTCTTGGCGCTGCCCGCCTGCCCGGCCAGCACCGTGGCGCGCCGCCGCGGCAGGCCGCCCATCGTCACGTGGTCGAAGCCGGGAATGCCGGTCTCGACCTTCGGCACCGAGAGCTGGCTCCCCCTGCCGAACACGTCGGCCGTGCCGTGCACCATCGCGTCGGCGGCGCGCGCGTTACGCACCGCCGAGCCGGCGCGCGGCTCGCCGTCCACCTCCTGCTCGCTCATCCCGTCCCCCCTCGACCGCAGCCGCTTCGTCCGGTCAGCCGTCCGCCCTCCGCACCCGGAACCACGCCGTCTTGCCGTCCGCCCTGCCGTCCTCGGTGTGCCTCTGCACCGCCGACGCCTCGGCCAGCGCGCGCACCAGGTCGAGCCCGCGCCCGCCGTCGCGGTCGCTGTAGGGCTGCTGCCCCGCGCGGGCGAGGTCGAGGTCGTGCACGGTGACCAGCACGCTGTCGCGGCTGACCGTGACGCCGAGCTCGATCGGCGTGCGGGCGTGGATGACCGCGTTCGTCACGAGCTCGCTCGTCATGAGCAGCGTCGACTCGACCAGGTCGTCCGCGAGCTGCTCGGGCAGCCGCTGCCGGACGAACCGCCGCGCCGACGACACCGTCCGCGGTACCGGCTGCATGTGCAGGTGGTCGCTGCGCTCGACGACGTCGCCGTCCGGCAATGCGGCCGGCAGCACGCGCTGGCAGCTCATGCCGATCTCCGCGGCGCCAGCGACGACGCCGCCGACGACAGCGCCGCAGCGCATCCCGGGTAGCGGTCCGCGACGGCCTCGGCGGCGCAGGCGAACAGCTCGGCGACGACGTCGCGCGGGACCTGCCGGGCACTGAGCACGTCGGCGAGCCAGCCGGCGTGCTCGACGACCACGGCGTCGTCGCCGACCAGCTGGGCGGCGGCGCCGTAGCGCATCGCGTACTGCACGTCCTTGCGCAGCCGCTGCACCAGCGCCGGGCTGAACTGCTCGATCCCCGGTCGCCGGTTCAGCAGCCGGCGCAGCGCGGCGACGTCGTAGGTCGTCGGGTCTTCGGACTGCCGCCGCCACTCGTCGTCCGGAAGGGACGCCGTGGCGAGCGTCGGCGGCTCGGCGGCCCACCGCTCGAGCAGCGCGACGGCGTCCGGCACGCCGGCCACCCACGCGTCGGCGCCGAGCGCGGCGGCGCGTCTCGCGTTCCCGCCGAACGCGCGGCCGGCCGCCACCGCCGGCAGACCGGCCTCGTGCGCGGCGTCGATGCACCGCAGCGCGCCGGGCAGCGCGAACCCGAGCGAGCAGCTCACCCCCAGGGCCGTCGGCGCCAGATCGCGCACGAACCCGGACAGCACCTCGCTCGGCAGCGACGGCCCGAGGAACGTCACCTCGATCCCGCTGCCGCGCAGCGACTCGGCGGCCATCCTGGCCGCGAGCGCGTGCCACTCGCCCTCGGCGCAGACGAGCACGAGGGACGGGCTCCCGGCAGCCGGCGGCACCTGCGGCGCGCGCAGCGCGGCCGTCGTCAGGACGGTCTCGATGATGGCGGTGGCGGCGTGCTCCTGCGCGACGGACCACTCCGCCGTGGCCCAGCGGCGGCCGACCTCGACCTGGGCGGGGACGAGCAGCTCGTCGACGATCTGCGGGACGGGGACGCCGGACGCCGCGAGGTCGCCCACCAGCCGGGCGGCGTCGACGAGCGCGGTGCGCTGCAGGTGGCCGAGCAGCTCGGGCAGCCGCTCGCGCACCTGCGGCACGGCTGCCTCCCCCCGGGTCGAGCGGTCCGGTGCACTGTAGGTGGTCGCGCCGGCGCGGGCACGGCGATGCGCACACTGGTCGGGTGGCACAGCGGACGAGCCGGGCGAAGCGTCCGGCGACGGCATCGGCAGGGGTCGCGGTGCGGCCCGGCAGCAGCGGAGCCGGGCCCTCGGAGTACGCCCGCGCCGTGCTCGACATCGTCGACCGCATACCGCCGGGGAAGGTGATGAGCTACGGCGACGTCGCCGAGCTGCACGGCCGGGGCTCGGCCCGCACGGTCGGGGCGGTGATGAGCGAGCACGGCCGCGAGGTGCCCTGGCACCGGGTGGTGCAGGCGTCGGGCCGGCCGGCCGAGCCGTACGTCGAGAAGGCGCTGGAGCTGCTCCGCGCCGAGGGCTGCCCCCTCGCCGGCGAGCGCGTCGTCATGGCCGCCGCCAGGTGGGAGGGCCGCTGACCCGACACGCGCCCGCTGCGGGCCGGCGGTGTCGGTGGTCCGTGCTGGGATCGGGTGCGTGACCGCCCCCACGCTGCTGCGCGCGACGCCGCACCGAGCGGTGCCGCCGCAGCTCGACGCCGCGCAGCGCGCCGTCGTCGAGCACCCCGGCGGCCCGCTGCTCGTGCTCGCCGGTCCCGGCACGGGCAAGACGACGACGCTGGTCGAGACGGTGGTCCACCGGGTCGTCGAGCGCGGGCTGTCGCCGGAGCAGGTGCTCGTCCTGACGTTCAGCCGCAAGGCCGCGGCCGAGCTGCGCGGCCGCGTGACGGCCCGGCTCGGGCGCACCACGCGCGGCACCCTCGCCATGACCTTCCACTCCTACGCCTTCGCACTGCTGCGGCGCGAGCTCGGCCGCGGCGTGCGGCTGCTCTCCGGGCCGGAGCACGACCTCGAGGTCGCCCGGCTGCTCGAGGGGGAGCTGGCCGAGGGGGCGGTGCGGTGGCCGGCCGACCTGCGCCCGGCGGTCGGCCTGCGCGGCTTCCGGCAGGAGCTGCGCGACCTGCTGCTGCGCGCCCAGGAGCGCGGCGTCGGGCCGGAGCGGCTGAGAGCCCTGGGGCACGCGCACGGCCGGCCGGAGTGGGTGGCGGCCGGCGCCTTCCTGGCCGACTACGAGGCGCGCTTCGACCTCGAGCCGGGTGCCGACGTGCTCGACTACGCCGGTCTGGTCCGCACCGCCGCCGCGCTGCTCGAGGACGACGACGACCTGCGCGACCGCGAGCGCGCGGCTCGCGCGCTGGTCCTCGTCGACGAGGTCCAGGACACCGACCCGGCGCAGCTTCGGCTGCTGCAGGCGCTCGCCGGCGGCGGGCGCGACCTCGTCGCCGTCGGCGACCCCGACCAGAGCATCTACGCCTTCCGCGGCGCCGACCCGCGTGGGCTGACGGGCTTCCGCGACACCTTCCGCACCGCCGGCGGCGCCCCGGCGCCGGTGTTGGCGCTGTCGGTGAGCCGGCGTTCCGGGACGGCGCTGCTCGCCGCCAGCCGGGCGGTCGCCCAGCGGCTGCCGGCGGGCGGGCTGCCGCCCGGCTTCCGCACCCTCGTCCCGGCCGACGGCGTGCCGGCCGGTCGGGTCGAGGTCCGGCTGGCGGCGAGCGCGACCGCGGAGGCCGCCGTCGTCGCCGACGTGCTGCGGCGCGCCCACCTGCACGACGGCGTCGCGTGGTCCGACATGGCGGTGGTCGTCCGGTCGGTCGCCCGGTCGTCGGGAGTCCTGCGGCGGGGCCTGCTCGCCGCCGGGGTGCCGGTGACCGTCCCCGGCGACGAGGTCCAGCTCGCGCAGGAGCCGGTCGTGCAGGCGCTGCTCGGCGCGCTCGAGGTCGCGCTGCGGCCGCAGGCCGTCGACGAGGCAGCCGCCCTCGCGCTGCTCACCGGGCCGCTCGTGCGCGCCGACGCGCTCGCCGTCCGGCGGCTGCGGCGCGCGCTGCGCGACCTCGACCACGCCGCCGGCGGCTCGGCGCCGGCGAGCGAGCTGCTGGTCGAGGCGCTCACCGACGCGCGGTCGGTGCTGCTGCTGCCTCGGCACGTGCGCGGTCCGCTCGACACCGCGCACCGGGTCCTCGACGCCGTGCGCGCCGCTGCCGGCGGCACGGCGGAGGACGCGCTGTGGGCCGCGTGGTCGGCGTCCCGGCTCGGCGACCGGCTCGAGCGGCTGAGCGCGCGCGGCGGGCCGCAGGGCGCCGCGGCCGACCGCGCGCTCGACGCCGTTCTCGCGCTGCTCGACGCCGCCGCCCGGTACGTCGACCGGCTGCCCGGCGCGTCGACGCTCGGCTTCGCGGACGACGTCGCGGCGCAGGAGGTGCCCGCCGACACGCTCGCCCAGCAGGCGCCGGAGGGGGACGCCGTCCGGCTGCTCACGGCACACGCCGGCAAGGGGCTGCAGTGGCGGGTGGTCGTCGTCGCCGGCGTGCAGGAGGGCGTGTGGCCCGACCTGCGGGTGCGCGGCTCGCTGCTCGGCGCGGACGAGCTGACCGAGGTCGCGACCGGGCGCGGGGTTGCGGCCGCTGACGCGGCGGCTCGGCGCGCCGAGCTGCTGGCCGAGGAGCGGCGGCTGTTCTACGTCGCCGTCACCCGTGCGTCCGAGCGGCTCGTCGTCACCGCGGTCGCCGCCGACGGCGCCGGCGCGGGGCAGGACCGGCCGAGCCGGTTCCTGGAGGAGCTCGGCCTGGACGACGCCGAGCTGACAGCGCGCCCGGGGGCCGTCCGCCCGCTCACCACGGCCGCGCTGGTCGCCGAGCTGCGCCGGGTGGCCGCTCGCTCCGACGACCCTGCGCTGCGCGAGGCCGCGTGCCGCCGGCTGGCGGCGCTGGCCGGCGCGCAGACGGCCCTCGACGTGCCGTCCACGGCGCTGGCCGACCCCGGCCGGTGGTGGGGCCTCGCGCCGCTGTCCGACGACGCGCCCGTGGTCGGGCCGGGCGAGACGGTGCGCGTCTCGCCCTCGAAGGTCGAGGCGTTCGACACCTGCGCGCTGCGCTGGTTCCTCACCAGCGCCGTCGGCGTCGACACCGGCAGCGGGCCGGCCCAGGTGCTCGGCAGCCTCGTGCACGCGCTGGCCGAGCTCGCCAGCGGCCCCGACGCGCTCGACCAGGCCGCCCTGCGCGGCCGGCTCGACGACGTCCTGCCGAGCCTGGATCTCGGCGCGCCCTGGGCGGTGGTGCGCCGCCGGCAGGAGGCGCTCGACGCCCTCGACCGGTTCGTGCGCTGGGCCGCCGGCAACCCCCGCCGGCTGGTCGGGACCGAGCTCGACCTGGCCGTGCCGTTCGGCGAGTCGGCCGTGCTCACCGGGCGGGTCGACCGGCTCGAGGCCGACGACCAGGGCCGCGCCGTCGTCGTCGACCTCAAGACCGGCACCAGCAAGCCCACGCCGGCCGAGGTGGAGCGGCACCCGCAGCTGGGCGTCTACCAGCTCGCCGTCGAGCTCGGCGCGTTCGCCGACCGCGGCCTGACCGTGCCTGGTGGTGCCGCGCTGCTGCAGCTCCGGGCCACCAAGACCGCCGGCGAGCAGCTGCAGCCGGCGCTGTCCGACGACGCCGACCCGGGCTGGGCGGGCGAGCTCGTCGGCCGGGTCGTCGAGGGCATGGGCGGCTCGACGTTCGACGCGACCGCCGGTGACCTGTGCAGCCGCTGCGACGTCCGGTCGAGCTGCCCGGCCTGGCCGGAGGGCCAGGGGGTGGTCCGGTGACCGCGCTGCCGGTGGCCGCCGCGTTCGACCTCGCCGGGCTGCGGCAGCTGCTGCGCACCCCGATCAGCGACGAGCAGGCGGCCGTCGTCACCGCACCGCTCGAGCCGCGCGTCGTCGTCGCCGGAGCGGGCAGCGGCAAGACGGCCACGATGGTCGCCCGGGTGGTGTGGCTGGTGGCGCGCGGCGACGTGCCGCCCGACGGCGTGCTCGGGCTGACGTTCACCACCAAGGCCGCCGACGAGCTCGCCGGCCGGGTGCGCACCGCGCTGCGCCGGCTCGTGGCCGCCGGTCACCTGCCGCCCGAGCAGGCAGACCGCGAGCCGGCGGTCTCGACCTACCACGCCTACGCCGCCCGGCTGGTGCGCGACCACGGGCTGCGCGCCGGGTGCGAGCCGGGCGCCCGGCTGGTGACGCCGGCGACGAGCTGGCAGCTGGCCGCGCGCGCAGTCGCCGGTTACGACGGCCCGATGGACGCCGTCACCTGGACGGAGGCCAACGTCGTCGCCGCGGTGCTGCACCTGGCCGGCGAGCTGTCCGAGCACCTGGTCGAGGCGGCGGACGTGCGCCGCGTCGGCGAGCAGCTGCAGCGGTCGGCCGACGCCGTCGAGGCGCTGCTCGACGGCGGTCGCAAGGCACTGGCGTGCCAGCGCACCCGCGAGCAGCTGCTGCCGCTGGTCGAGCGGTACGCGCAGGCCAAGCGTGACCGTTCACTGCTCGACTTCGGCGACGTCGTCGCGCTGGCCGCGCGGCTGGCCCGTGACGCCCCGGCGGTCGGCGAGGCCGAGCGGGCGGCGTTCCCGCTCGTGCTGCTCGACGAGTACCAGGACACCGGCGCCGCGCAGGAGCTGCTGCTGTCGGCGCTGTTCGCGGGGTCGGCGGTCACCGCCGTCGGAGACCCCTGCCAGAGCATCTACGGCTGGCGCGGCGCGAGCGCCGGCACGTTGCGCCGCTTCCCGTCCCGTTTCGGGGCGCGGGTCGCCGAGCCGCTGACGCTGTCGACGACCTACCGCAACGGCGGGCGGGTGCTGCGGCTCGCCAACGCCGTCAGCACCGACCTGCGGTCGCAGGGCGTCCGGGTGCCGGCGCTGTCCGCGGCACCCGGACGCGACGACGACGGTCGGGTGCGCTGCGCGCTGCTGCCCGACATCGACGCCGAGGCCGAGTGGGTGGCCGAGCAGGTGGTGCGCGAGGTGCGCGCCCTGCCGGCGCGCGACGACGGCCGGCTGTGGTCGCAGGCCGCCGTGCTGTGCCGCAAGCGCACGCTGTTCCCGCGGCTGCGCGCGGCGTTCGAGCGCCGGGGCGTGCCGGTGGAGGTCGTCGGCCTGGGAGGGTTGCTCGACGTGCCGGAGGTCGCCGACCTCGTCGCGACCCTGCAGGTGCTCGACGACCCGACCGCCGACGCCGCGCTGCTGCGGCTGCTCACCGGGTCGCGGTGGCGCCTGGGGCCGCGCGATCTCGTCGCGCTCGGCCGGCAGGCACGGGCGCTGGCCCGCGGCCCGGGCGGGCAGCCGGGCGACCCGGTCGACCGCGTCGTGCTCGGCGTCGACGAGGCGCGCGCCGGCTCGCTCGTCGACGCGCTCGACGACCTGCCCCCCCACGGGCTGTCGGACGAGGGCCGCCGCCGGCTGGCGGCCCTGCGCGACGAGCTGCGCGCGCTGCGCGCGCGGCTCGACCAGCCGCTGCCCGACCTGGTCGCCGACGTCGAGCGCACGCTGGGCCTGGACGTCGAGGTGGCGGTGCGCACCGGGGCGTCGGACCCGCTGGCGGCGCGGGCCGACCTGGACGCCTTCGCCGACGCCGCAGCGGCTTTCGCCGGTGCCGCTGCCGACATGACAGCGCAGGACGGCGCGGGCCAGCCGGTGCTCTCGGCGTTCCTGGCGCACCTCGTCGCGGTGCGAGAGGAGGAGAACGGCCTCGACCTCGGCGCCAGCAGCGGCGCCGACACCGTCCAGCTGCTCACGGTGCACGCGGCCAAGGGACTGGAGTGGCCGGTCGTGGCGGTGCCGGGGCTGTCACGCAGCAGCGCCAGGGGCAGCGCGGTCTTCCCGGCCAAGCCGAAGCAGTCGACGTCGTGGACGGCCAACCCGCGGCTGCTGCCGTTCCCGCTGCGCGGCGACGCCGCCGAGCTGCCCCGGCTCGCCGGACTGGCGAAGGACCAGCTCGCGGAGTTCGCCGCCGAGAACGCCGAGCGCGACGCGCGTGAAGAACGGCGGCTGTTCTACGTCGCGTGCACGCGGGCCGAGACGGTGCTGCTCTGCAGCGGCTTCCACTGGGGCGAGGGCGCCTCGCCCGTCGGGCCGTCGGAGTTCCTGCTCGAGGCCCGCGCGGCGTGCGAGAGCGGCGCCGGGGACGTCGACGAGTGGGTGGAGGTGCCGCCGGAGCAGAACCCGGTGACCGCCGTCGACCGGGTCGTGCCGTGGCCCGCGCCTGCCCCGCCGGCAGGTGACCGGGTGCAGGCGGCGGCCGCCCGGGTGCGTGCCCTGATGGCGTCCGGCGTGCCGGCTGACGACCCGCCGCTGTCACCGGCCGCCGCGCGGGTGGTGGCGGCGTGGGACGACGACCTTCGCCGGCTGGCCGACGAGCAGCGCCGGGCGGCGGCGCGCCGGAGCACCGCGGTGCTGCCGTCGACGCTGTCGGTGAGCGCGCTGGTGGAGCTGCGGCGCGACCCGGCCGCGCTGGCGCGCTCCCTGGTGCGGCCGGTGCCGCGCCGGCCGTCGCCGTCGGCGCGGCGGGGCACCGCGTTCCACGCCTGGCTCGAGCACGACGTCTACCGCGCGCCCTCGCTGCTCGACGAGAGCGACCTGCCGGGTGCCGCTGACGACACCGCCGCGGCGGCGCCGGACCTGGCCGACCTGCAGGAGGCTTTCCGCGCCAGCGAGTGGTGGGGCCGCACGCCGGTCGAGATCGAGGTGCCGTTCGAGACCGACGTGGAGGGCGTGCTCGTGCGCGGCCGCATCGACGCGGTCTTCCTCGCCGACGACGGCACGTGGGACGTCGTCGACTGGAAGACCGGGCCGCCGCCGACCGGGGCAACCGCCGACGCCGCGGCGGTGCAGCTGGCTGCCTACCGGCTGGCCTGGCACCGCTTGACCGGCGTGCCGCTCGACACGGTGCGCGCCGGGTTCCACCACGTGCGTGAGGGCGTCACCCTGCGACCCGAGCAGCTTCCCGACGTCGCGGACGTGCTGCGGTCGGTGCCCGTGCAGGAGCCGAGCCGGGAGGTCAGCCGCCCGCGGTGATGTAGTTGCTGAGGGCGCTGCGCTCCTGCTCGAGCTCCTCCATGCGCCGCTTCACCACGTCGCCGATGCTCACGATGCCGACGAGCGCGCCGTCCGACACGACCGGCACGTGGCGGATGCGTCGCTCGGTCATCACGCGCATGAGGTCGTCGATGCGCGCGTCCGGGGCGCAGGTGTGGACGTCGGTGGTGCAGATGCCCTCGACCTGCTCCTGCAGCACCCCGGCGCCGCGATCGGCGACGGCGCGCACGACGTCGCGCTCGCTGACGATGCCCTCGACCGTACGCCCGTCGCTGCTCACGACCGCCGCGCCGATGCCGTGCTCGGCGAGCACGCCGAGCAGGGCGGTCACGTCGGTGTCGGGCGTGACGGTGACCACGCCGTCGCCCTTGCCTCGCAGGACGTCGGTGAGCAGCATCGGACCCTTCCCTTCGATGGCAGCGCGCGGCAGGTGCCGCTGCTCCGAGAGTGTCAGCCGGGTGCGCCGCTCGTCCAGCGTCGTGCGCGTGACGATCGTGCGTCCGTCGTTCGGCGGCCCGCCGGGCACCCCCTCAGCCCGGTCAAGCTCGGAGCTGGACGAGCAGCGCCCGGTGGTCCGACAGCGGCAGCACAGGCGTCTCGACGGCGATCACCGGAGGAAGTTCGCCGGACGCGAGCACGTGGTCGAGCTGGATCCGCGGCTCCCAGGCCGGGTAGGTCGGGGTTCTCGCGAGCGGGCGCCAACGGGTCAGCCGGCGCGGCAGGCCGCCCGGTATGTTGAGGTCGCCGAGCAGGACGCGCGGCGCGGGGAGGTCGGCGAGCGCCGCGACGAGGGTGCGCAGCTGCACGCCGTTCCAGACCGGCACGAACGACAGGTGCGTCGTCGCGACCGTCATCGGGCCGGCCGGGCCGTCGATCACCGCGGCGAGGCCGACTCGCGGCTCGTCGCGGAGCCAGACGACCCGGCGGGTGCCCGGCAGCACGACCGGTGAGCGCACCGGGGCGGCCGGGAGCCGCACGACGTGCCACTCGCGGACGGGCCAGCGCGACACCAGCCCGACGCCGTAGTGCGCGGCGTCGAGGACGTGCGTGTCGTCGTCGTGCGCCGCCCGCCACTGGCCGCCGGGCGTGCCGACGAGTGCCGGCTGGAACCGGAAGTGTCCCGCGCCCGACGCCTCGGCGACCTCGGCCGTCAGGTCCAGCAGGTGTGAGCGGTGCTGCCCGCGGTCGACCTCCTGCAGCCCGACGACGTCGGCGTCCAGCGTGCGGACGGCCTCGTGCAGCCGTGCGGCCTCGACCCGGCCGTCGGACAGCGACGTGCCGTTGAGGAGGTTGAACGTCGCCAGCCGCACCGCCCGCACCGTAGCCCCGCGCCGCCGTCCGCGCCGTCCGACCGGTCCCCGACCGGAGCCCTCCCGACGGTTCCGAAGGCTTCCGCACCCGCACCAGCCACTCCATCTCCACATCCGACAGGAGCCCTCCCGACGGGTTTCGGGTGGGCGGACGCCGTCGGGAGGGCTCCCGTCGGTCAGGCGGGGTGGGCGGCGAGGTGGTCGAGCAGGAGCGCGGTGAGACGGTCGGCCGCCTGCTCGGGGATCCAGTGGCTGACGCCGGCGAGCACCTCTAACCGGTACGGACCGTCGATGTGCGCAGCGGTGCGCTCGGCACCCTCACGGCCGAGCGCGACGTCGCCGTCGCTCCAGACGTGCATCGTCGGCGCCGTGATCGGCCCGAGCCCGTCGAGGTCGGCGCGCGACATCGCGGCGTACCAGTCGAGGCACCGGCGCAGCACGGCCGGCGTGCCGAGCCGCTCCACGACGTGGTCGACGTCGACCTGCGGCAGCCCGCCGAACAGCGAGCGCAGGCCGGCGGCGTCGTCGGCGAGCAGCACGTCCTCGTAGCCGGGCCTGGCGAAGTCGAGCATGTAGAGCGAGCGCTGCTTCTGGTCGTCACCGGCGCGCAGCGCCTCGCCGAACGCGCGGGGGTGCGGCACGGAGACGGTGGTCAGCGTGCGCACCCGCTCGGGGTGGCGGCCGGCGACCTGCCAGGCGACGGCGGCGCCCCAGTCGTGCCCGACCACGTCGGCGCGATCGGTGCCGAGCGCGTCCAGCACGCCGACGGCGTCGGCGACCAGCTCGACGGCGCGGTAGCTCTCGACGCCGTCCGGGCGCGCACCGGGGGAGTAGCCGCGCTGGTCCGGCGCGACGACGCGGTACCCGGAGTCGGCCAGGGCCGGCCAGACGAGCCGCCACGACCACGCGGTCTGCGGGAAGCCGTGCAGCAGCAGCACGAGCCGGCCGTCCGGCGGGCCGACCGCGAGCGCGTCGAAGACGAGCGGTCCGACGGTCAGCTGCAGTGGCTCGGGAGTCGTCATGCCCGCCGACGCTAGGTCCTCGCCCGTTGCGTCCGTCCGGCAGCACCGGCGTCGCTGACGCCGCCGGACGCACGGGGGAGGATGGGGGCATGACGCTGCTCGACCCGACCGCCGCCCGCACCGGCCCCGACACGCACGACGTCGTCAACCAGGCGCCTCCGCTCGTCGACCACGACGTCGCCGCCGACGCCGCACTGCTCGAGGGGCTCGAGCGCGAGGGCGCCGGCTGGTACCTCGACGACCTGCACCGCATCGGCCGTCGCGCGGGGTCCGCGGAGGCGCAGCAGTGGGGCGAGCAGGCGAACCGGTTCGAGCCGGAGCTGCGCACGCACGACCGGTACGGCCACCGCGTCGACGAGGTGGAGTTCCACCCGGCGTGGCACCGGCTGCTCGACGTCGCGGTGGCCGAGGGGCTGGCCGGTGCGCCGTGGGCCGACGACCGGCCCGGCGCGCACGTCGCTCGGGCCGCCGGCTTCTACACCTGGGGGCAGGTCGAGGCCGGGCACGGCTGCCCCGTCTCGATGACCTACGCCGTCGTGCCGGCGCTGCGCGCGAACGCCGAGCTGTCGGCGCAGTACGAGCCGCTGCTCACCTCGCGGGTGTACGACCCGGGGCTGCGGACGCCGCTCGGCAAGCGCGGCCTGCTCGCCGGCATGGGGATGACCGAGAAGCAGGGCGGCTCGGACGTGCGCGCCAACACCACGGTCGCGACCGACGCCGGCGACGGCACCTGGCGGCTGCGCGGCCACAAGTGGTTCACCAGCGCCCCGATGTGCGACGTCTTCCTCGTCCTCGCGCAAGCCCCCGACGGCCTGAGCTGCTTCCTCGTGCCCCGCGTGCTGCCCGACGGCGCGCGCAACCCCTTCCGCATCCAGCGGCTCAAGGACAAGCTCGGCAACCGGTCGAACGCCAGCAGCGAGCCGGAGTTCGACGGCACCGTCGCCTGGTTGGTCGGGGAGGAGGGCCGCGGAGTCCGCACCATCCTCGAGATGGTCGCGATGACCCGCCTCGACTGCGTCATCGGCTCGTCTGCCGGGATGCGTGCCGCCGTCGTCCAGGCGGTGCACCACGCCCGCCACCGCAGCGCGTTCGGCGGGCTGCTGGCCGACAAGCCGCTCATGCAGAACGTGCTCGCCGACCTGCAGCTCGAGAGCGAGGCGGCGACGACGCTGGCGATGCGCCTGGCCGTCGCCGTCGGCAAGTACTGGGTGTGCAAGCGGCAGCCCGCGCACGTCGCCGAGGCGCTGGAGTGCCTGGGCGGCAACGGCTACGTCGAGGAGTCCGGGATGCCGCTGCTGTTCCGCGAGTCGCCGCTGAACTCCATCTGGGAGGGCTCGGGCAACGTCAACGCGCTGGACGTGCTGCGCGCCCTGTCGCACGTGATGGCAGCCAAGG
>DATMJH010000196.1:0-5321 GCA_035554015.1 Mycobacteriales bacterium | reverse complement strand
TCGTATCCCTGCGCGTCGTACGCCTCGTCGTCGGAGCGGTCGACGCGCAGGGATACGAGGACGACGTGGCGGGCGGGGCCGGCGGGGCGACCGTGCTGGTCGTGCCGGGACGCCCGCGCTACCACGTCGACGGCTGCCGGTACCTCACCGGCAAGGACGTCGAGGAGGTCGGCGTCGAGGAGGCCCGCAGCCAGTACAGCCCGTGCGGGGTGTGCAAGCCGGACGCCGTGCTGGCCGCCGAGGCCGCGCCGGTCGAGGAGGACCTCGGCGACACCGGCGTGCCCGGCACCGACGAGGTCGTGGAGGAGCCGCCGGCGCCCCGCCGTCGCTCCGGGTCGACCCGCACGACCGCCGGCACCCGCGGGGCCCGCAAGGCGCCTGCACGCTCGCCCCGCACCACCGGCGCCGCGACGGCCGCGACCGGCGTCGGCACCGTCGACCCGGTGGTGGAGGAGCCGGCGCCCGGCGGGCCGGTCGTCCCGGCGAAGAGCACGGCGCGGCGCAAGGTCGTCGTCATCCCGGACCGCGCCCGCTTCCACACGCCGGACTGCCGGTTCGTGCGCGACGCGCTCGGCACCGAGGAGCTGAGCCGCTCGGCGGCGACCAAGCAGGGATACCAGGCCTGCGGCGTCTGCAAGCCGTAGCGCGGAACTCGACGCGAGACGAGGCCGCCGCTGCCCTGGGGCCGGCGGCCTCGGTGCGTCGCGGGGCCTGGGGGGAGTCAGGCGCCGGCGACGATCCGCTCGCGGAGGTGCTCCGAGCGGAACGGGTCACGGGGCGGCGGCACCGGCAGCGATCCCTGCTGGCCCAGGGTCACGCCGGCCAGCGCGAGCACTCGCGCCAGCAGCCCCTCGGTGGTCTGACCGGCCGCGGCGCCGCGGGCGGTGACCATGACGCGGTAGATGGTGATGTAGTGCTTGCTCGGGGTGTCGTAGCACCAGTCGACCGAGCCCCAGTGCTCGCTGCTGCCGTGCGTCCCGAGCACGCCGTCCCACGGACCGGACCAGACCTGGATGCCGGCCGGCCCCGCCGAGAAGCAGCCGCCCCGCGCGACGTCGCCGCGCTCCGCGACGCGCAGCAGCTCGCGGGCCTGCTTCTCGGGCAGCACGAGCGCGGGGCGCACCTGGCTCGCGACCGCGCCCTTGGCGCTGGGCCGGGTCAGCCGGAAGCTGCGGTGGACCGGCGTCGGGTCCAGCTCGACGGCGTGCACGGTCATCGGTCCTCCTCAGCCACCCGGGCGGCTGCTCCGGACGGAGCAACTCGGCCTGGCACGTAGACCATCGGCGGTCGGTGGCCCGTTCTGACGGGTCCGTCCGGGTGAACCGGGGACGACCGCCGGGCTGCTCCACCGGGAGCAGCCAGGACCAACCCGGACAGGTCAGGCAGGCGGTTGACCCGGACGGCCGGGTCCGTTCTGGTCAGGTCCCGGCTGCTCGCAGCCAGAAGCGCAGGCGCAGCTCCGGATCCTCGTGCGGCAGCACGTCTGCCGACGGCGGACCCTCGACGACGCTGACGGCGAGCACCTCCTCGCCGAGCCGGCCGCCGCCCTCACGCAGCGCGGCTGCCAGCTCCGCGTCGTCGCCTGCCTGCCACCACAGCTCGATGCGGTCGCTGACGTCCAGGCCGCTGCTCTTGCGCGCCTCCTGCACCAGCCGGACGGCCTCGCGCACCAGCCCCGCGCGGCGCAGCGCCGGCGTGATCTCGAGGTCGAGCGCGACGCTCTCGCCGTGCGCCGTCGACACTGCCCAGCCCGACCGGGGCGTCTCGGTGACCACGACGTCGTCCGGGTCCAGCTCGACGCGCTCGCCGTCGACGTCGACGGCGGCCGTCCCCTCGCGCAGCGCGGCGGCGAGCTCGGCGGCGTCGGCGGCGGCGACCGCCTTCGCGACGTCCTGCACGCGCTTGCCGTAGCGGCGGCCGAGCGAGCGGAAGTTCGCCTTCGCGGTCACGTCGACGAGGTCGCCCGCACCTGACAGCGGCTCGAGCGTGCCGACGTTGAGCTCCGCGGCCACGAGGTCGCGGAGCTCCTGCGGCAGGCGCTCCCACCCGGCTGCCGACACCAGGGCCCGGCCGAGCGGCTGCCGCGTGCGGACCTTCGACTCCGCGCGGGCGGCCCGGCCGAGGTCGACCAGCCGGCGGGCCAGGCCGACCTGCTCGTGCAGGGCCGGGTCGACGAGCGACCCGTCGCCCTGCGGCCAGGCCGCCAGGTGGACCGAGTCGGGGAGCTCGCCGTCCTGGCCCGCGAACAGCGCGTCCCACACCTCGTCGGTGACGAACGGCGTGAACGGCGCCAGGAGGAGCGTGACGACGCGCAGGCACTCGTGGAGGGTCGCGAGCGCGGCCGGGTCGCCGTCCCAGAACCGCCGTCGAGAGGTGCGCACGTACCAGTTCGACAGGTCGTCGACCAGGGCGGCGAGCCGGCGCCCGGCCCGGGCCGAGTCGAAGTCCTCCAGCGCAGCGGTGACCTCGCGCGCGGCGTCGTGCACCTGCGACAGCGCCCACCGGTCGAGCGGGGGGCGCTCCGCCAGCGGCGGCGCGGCGTCGCCGGGCGCCCAGCGGTTGACCGTCGCGTAGAGGGAGTGGAAGGAGGCGGTGTTCCAGTACGTCAGCAGGACCTTGCGGACGACCTCCTCGACCTGCTCGTGACCGACCCGCCGGTTCTGCCACGGCGAGCCGCCGGCGAGCATGAGCCAGCGCAGCGCGTCCGCGCCGTGCGCCTCCATCAGCTCGAACGGGTCGAGGACGTTGCCGAGGTGCTTGCTCATCTTGCGGCCGTCCTTGTCCAGGAGCAGGCCGAGGCACAGCACCGTCTCGTAGGACGACCGGTCGAACACCAGGGTGCCGACCGCCATGAGCGAGTAGAACCAGCCGCGGGTCTGGTCGAGCGCCTCGCAGATGTACTGCGCCGGGTAGACCAGCTCCTCGCCCGAGTGCGGGTAGCCGACCTGGGCGAACGGCATCGCACCCGAGTCGTACCAGACGTCGATGACCTCGGGCACCCGCCGGCTCCGGGCGCCGCACTCACCGCACGGCAGGACGACGTCGTCGACATACGGGCGGTGCGGGTCGAGCGCCGACAGGTCCTGACCGGCCAGCTCGCCGAGCTCGGCGAGGCTGCCGACACAGCGCCAGTGCGCGGCGTCGGCGGTGCAGCGCCACACGGGCAGCGGCGTGCCCCAGTAACGGTTGCGCGACAGCGCCCAGTCGACGTTGTTGCGCAGCCACTCGCCGTACCGGCCGTGCTTGATGGTCTCGGGGTACCAGGTGGTGCGCTCGTTCTCCTCCAGCAGCCGGTCCTTGACCGCCGTGGTGCGGATGTACCAGGACGGCAGCGCGTAGTAGATGAGCGTCGTGTCGCAGCGCCAGCAGTGCGGGTAGGCGTGCGAGTACGGCACGTGCCGGAACAGCAGCCCACGCGCGTCGAGGTCGCGCACGAGGTCGTCGTCGGCCGTCTTGAAGAACTGACCACCCACGAGCGGGACGTCGTCGGCGAACCGGCCGTCGGGCCGGACCGGGTTCACGACCGGCAGGCCGTAGCGCCGCCCGACCGCGAGGTCGTCCGCGCCGAACGCCGGCGCCTGGTGCACCAGCCCGGTGCCGTCGTCGGTGGTCACGTAGGTGTCGGTGACGACGTAGTGCGCGTCGGGCTGGCCGTCACCGCCGATCGGCACCAGCTCGAACGGACGCCGGTAGTGCGTGCCCTCCAGCGCCTGCCCGGGCAATCGCTCGAGGACCTCGGCGTGCTCGCCGAGGACCGTCCCGACCAGCGGCTCGGCCACGACGAGCACCTCGCCGCCGACCCGCGCGCTGACGTAGGTGACGTCGGGGTGCACCGCGACGGCGGTGTTGCTGACGAGCGTCCACGGCGTCGTCGTCCACACCAGCAGCGCCGCGCCCTGCCCGGCCAGCGGCCCGTCGGTCACCGGGAAGCGGACGTAGACCGACGGGTCGACGACGTCGCGGTACGCGCCGGGCTGGCCCAGCTCGTGATCGGACAGCGCCGTGCCGCAGCGAGGGCACCACGGGGCGACCCGGAAGTCCTCGACCAGCAGCCCCTTGTCGGCGATCTGCTTGAGCGACCACCAGACGCTCTCGACGTAGGCCGAGTCCATCGTGCGGTAGGCCGCATCCATGTCGACCCAGTAACCCATGCGGACCGTCATCCGCTCGAACTCGTCGACGTGCCGCAGCACGCTCTCGCGACACCTCGCGTTGAACTCGGCGATGCCGTAGGCCTCGATGTCTCCCTTGCCGGTGAACCCCAGCTCCTTCTCGACGGCCAACTCGACCGGCAGGCCGTGGCAGTCCCAGCCGGCCCGCCGCGGGACGCGGTGGCCCTGCATCGTCTTGAAGCGGGGGAACAGGTCCTTGAAGACCCGCGCCTCGACGTGGTGGGTGCCGGGCTTGCCGTTGGCGGTCGGCGGGCCCTCGTAGAACATCCACAGGTCGCCGTCGGCGGTCTGCTCGAGGCTGCGCTCGAAGACCCGGTCGCGCTCCCACCGCGCCAGCACGGCGCGCTCGAGCGCGGGCAGGTCGACCGAGGCCGCCAGCTGCCGCAGTGCTCGGGTGCTCGCTCGGGTGGTCATGAGGTCCTCCGACGGTCGGGTCACGACTGACGGAGGGACGAGGAGCGCGCTCCCCGCGGTACCACCCTCCTTGGAACGGCTCGCGGCCGTCCCCGCTCTGGTCGTGCGGTGCCGCTCAGGGGGTGATCTTCACGCCGTGCACGCCTCCGGGCTCGCACCGTCCCCGGCTCGCTGCGCGCTGCGTCCGTCGCTACTCGTCCCCGTCGTCGCGGCGCCGCAGATGCTAGCGGCGGAGTGGCGTGCTAGGGATATCGGCACCGGCGACGTATCCTCGCGGGCGGTTTGATCATGTAGCGGACAGGTCGACCTGCCGGAGGGGCGACATGGCACGGGGCGGTGCGAAGAGCAAGCCCTTGCGCGAGCGCCTGCTGGGCAGCGTGCGGAAGGGCCTGTCCTCCGGCAAGGCGTCGCGCGGCTCGGGCGCCCCCGCGCCCGTCCCGGTGCGGCCCCCTGCCGGCGCCAAGGACCCGGCTCGGGCCCGTGCCGAGCCGGTGGCTCGCACACCCGCGCAGCGGTCCGCGGGCACGCCGACGACTGCCGCGAGGACGACTCCGGCACGAGCCGCAGGTGCAGGTGCCAGGACGCCCGTGAAGGGCGCGCCGTCAGCGAAGGCGTCCGCGAAGACCGCGAAGGCGGGGCAGACCGCGACCGCGGCGAAGGCGGCGAAGCCGGCGAGGACGGCCAAGGCGGCGAAGGCCGCGAAGGCCGCCACAGCCCCCGCGACATCCACCACGA
>DATMJH010000195.1:0-11558 GCA_035554015.1 Mycobacteriales bacterium | reverse complement strand
CGAGGCTAGGTCGGGACGGAGCGAGCCCGCCATCGCAGGTAGCGTGCCCCGCCCAGCGGCGAGCGGAGGTGCGGTGTCGGGTCTCGTGGCGGTCGTCTCGACGGACGGGTCGCCGCTCGCGGACGCCGACCTGCAGCCGCTGCTCGACGCCTACACGGCGCTGCGCGGCGGGCACCCGGGCGCGCGGCTGGCCGCGACGAACCTGCGCGCCGCGCGCGTCGACGCCCCCGGCGGAGCGCTCGACCCGCCACCGACCTCCACCACGTGGCTGTCGGCCGGGCGGCTGCACGGTGCCGGCGCGGCGGCCGACGGCAGCCTCGACCTGTCCGCCGTGGACGGCCAGTTCTCGGTCGTCGGCACCGGCCCGAGGTCCGAGGTGTTCGCCGCGAACGACCCGCTCGGCATGCGGGCGCTGTACGTGGCCGAGCGGCCAGGACGCGTGTGGGTGTCGAGCTGCTCGCTCGCCCTCGCGAGGCTGCTGCGGCTGCCGGCCGACCGGCTGGCCCTGCAGTCGTTCCTGCTCTCGGGCTACCACTTCGGGACCGGCGTGCACTGGCAGGGCGCACGCAGGCTCGAGCCCGGCACGGTGGTGCGCTTCGGTGCGGACGGCACCCGCGAGCAGCGGTACTGGCGGCCGGTGGCGGACGAGGGCGTGCGCCGGTTGCCGCTGCAGGCAGCCGCGGACCACTGCATCGACGTGGCGACCACCGCTCTGCGCGAGCACTACGGCGACCGGGAGACGTGGGTCGACCTGACCGGCGGGTACGACTCGCGGCTGCTGCTGCTCCTGCTGCGTCGGGCCGGCGTGCCGGTGCGTGCCAACACCCGGATGAGCCCGGACGGCGCCGACCTGCGCCTGGCGCCGCGGGTGGCGGAAGCGGTGGGCGTCCCCTGGACGCCGCTGGTGCTGCCGGACGACTGGCCGGACCGCGTCGCCGGCCACGTGCCGTTCGCGCTGGCATGGGGCGACGCCGCGCTGGAGGTGCTGCAGCTCACCCGCGTCACCTCGACGCACGAGCGGCTGCGCTCGTCGCTCCCGACGCTGCTCTCGGCCGGCGGTGGCGAGCACCTGCAGTTCGCGCCGTGGAAGTCGGAGTTCGCTGCGGCCGGGCGGTCGACCCGGGTCAACTACGACAACCTCATCAGCATGCGCATGCTCAAGCCGGTGCAGCGCTCGGTGCTGACGCCGGAGGCCGATGCCGTGGTCCGCGACGACATGCGCCGGCGGCTGTCGGGCTGGGTCGCCGACTACGCCGCCGCGCCGAACACGCTGCAGCACGACCTGCTCTACGCGTACAAGTCGACCGGCCACTTCGGCGCCTACCGGTCGGCCGACGACGGCCTGCTCGCCGCCGGGCTGCCGTTCTACCTGCGTCCGGTCTTCGAGGCGGCCTTCTCGACCGACCACCGGCACCGCAACGGACACCGGCTGATGCGGACGATGATGACGCGGCTCGCCCCGGCGGTGGCGGCGCTGCCCACGACGCGTGGCGGGCCGGCGCTGCCGCTGCGCCCGTCCACGGCGCACCGGTACTGGCCGTACTACCGGGGCCTGGCCCGGCGGGCCGTGACGAAGCTCAGCGATCAGGCGCTCGGCCGGCCCCTCCTGCTCCCGGTCGAGACGTTCCCGTGGGCGCCGGAGTCGCACCGTGCGGTGCTGTCGGCCATGGCCGTCGACGGCCGGTTCCGTCCGGACGAGCTGCGCAGCGGCGCGCTCTACCGCCCGCAGGAGCTGCGCGCTCTGCTCGACGCGGCGACCCGACCCGGCTTCGGCCAGCCGCAGCTGCTGGGACGGATCCTCACCGTCGAGCTGGCCCTGGCGACGGCCGGGTCCGAGCTCGCCTGAGGGTGCCCTCGGCCGGCTCCCGGCACCACCGCCCTGCCGTACCGTTGACCGGCGCCGGTCAGGCCGGCCGGGAGGAGCGGCATGGGGCTCGTGACGGCGGTGCTCGTGGTCGCCGCCCTGCCGCTCGTCGCCGCCTGCACGCTCCACGCCGCCCGCAAGCCGCTGCTGGTGCTGCTCCCGGCTTACGCCGCCACCGTTCCCTTCGGCAACGGCCTGGCCGTGCCAGGACTGCCCGAGTCGGTGTTCTCAGGCTCGTCGCTGACGGGCCTGCTCCTCACCGTGGTGCTGGCGTGCGACCTCGTCTTCGGGCGGCGCGGCCCCCGCCGCGTCCCCGTCGCGGTGCTGGCGTGGCTGGCGTTCGTCGCCCTCGCCGGGACGACGGTGTACTGGTCGCTGTCCACGCTGACGACGCTGGAGGACTTCGTCACGACCCTGTTCGTGCTGGCCCTCTACGTCGTCGTCCGGCTGTCGGACGTGGACGAGACGGTGCTCTCCCGGCTGGAGCTGGGCATCCTCGCCGGCGGGCTGGCGGCCAGCGCCTACGGGCTCTACCAGTTCCTCACCGGCACCTTCGTCGTCGGCGTCGCCGGCGACGTCCGGTTCGGCCGCGACCTCATCGACCCGAACCACCTCGCCGCGAACCTGCTGCTGCCGCTCGCGATCGCCATGGCGCGCGGGACGGCGCAGGGCCGGCCGGCCCGGCGGGCCGGCTACCTCCTGCTGGCCGCGCTGCTGCTCGTGGCGATCGTGCTCACCGGCTCCCGCGGCGGCGTGCTGGGAGTGGGCGCGGTGCTGATCGCGCTCGCGCTCGTGTCGACCCGGCCGGTGCGCGTGCTCCTGTCCGGCGCCGCCGTCGTCGAAGAGCCGGTCGTTGACGGTGCCCGGCACGGCGAGGACGAGCGCACCGATCGTGCCGACGACGGCGACTCCGGCCGCACCGGCGTCTGGCAGGTGGGGCTCAACGGGTGCGAGAAGTACTGCCTCGCCGGCTCGGGCTGGGGGACCTTCCCCGTCGTGTACGCCGAGTTCCTGCCGCGCACGCCCGGCGCGAAGGTGCTGCGCGACCCGCAGATGGGCGCCCACAACATCTACCTCGGCGCCGCCGTCGAGGCCGGTCTGGTCGGCCTACTGCTGCTGGTCACGGCTCTCGCGCTGACAGTGCGTGAGGCGCTGACGATCCCGCGGCGGTACCGGGGGCCCCCCGTGGCGGCGCTGGCCGGTCTGCTGTTCAGCTCCATGCTGCTCGGGAACCTGCGCTTCAAGTACTTCTGGCTCGTGCTGCTCTACGTGGGCGTGGCGCACACCGTCGCGGCCAGGCGGCGTGCCGGCGAGCCGGTCGACGCTCCCGCACGCACCCCCGCCGACGCCCGGTGACCGGGCTCGAGCACGCGGCCCTCGCCGTCGCCGACGCGACCCGTCCCGAGCTCCTGGCCGCCGTGGCCCGGGCGGTCGCCGGTGAGTCCGCCGACGGACCCGGCGGTCGGCCGGAGGTGCGCGTCCGCTGGCACCGCCGCCGCCCACGCTGCGCGCTCGCGGCGCTCGACGTCGTCGACGGCTCGGTGACGCACGCCGTCGTCGTGAAGGCCCGCGCCGACCGCGCGACGGAGCGGGCCGGGGCGAGGCACGGCCGCCCCCGGGTCGCCGGAGGTGAGGTCGGGGCCGGTGCCGCCGCGGTGCTCGAGCACGCGGGACTGGTGATCCTCGAACGAGCCGTGTCAGCGAGCCGCCTGCCCGGGCTGGCGGCGGTGCGGCCGCTGGCGCTGCTGCCCGAGCACGACGCACTCGTCATGGCGGAGGTGGCGCAGCCGACGCTCAAGGACCGCTTGCAGCGCAGCAGCCGCGTGCACCGGGCCGGACCGGAGGACCTCCGGCCGTGGCGGCACGCCGGCGAGCTGCTGGCCGCCTACCAGCGTGAGCCGGCGCCGGCCGCGACGCGGCCATGGCTGGCGACGCCGCAGGAGCTCGCCGACCTGGTCGGTCGCCTGCTGGACTACCTGCGCTCGCGGAGCGCGCCCGAGGGGCTGCTGCGTGACGTCGAGCGCCTGACCGGTCGCCTGCTGCCCGAGGTCCCGGAGCCGGTGCCGCTGGTCGCGAGCCACGGCGACTTCGTCCCGCGCAACCTGTTCGTCGGCGACGACGGGTCCGTGGCGCTCTTCGACCCGATGCCCGGGTGGTCCGTCCCGCCGGCCTACGACCTGGCGACGTTCTGCGTCGGCCTGCGGCTCAACGGCTGGCAGCTGGCCAGCCGCGGCGCCGCGTTCGCGCGGTCGCGGCTCGACGCCTTCGCCTCCGCTGTGCTCGCCGGCCACGGCACAGGGCCGGACGACGCGCTGCTGCGCCTGCTCGTGCTGGTCGTGCTGCTCGACCGCTGGTCGTGGCTCGCGTCGCCGCCGGCAGCGGCCGGGGCCCGTGGCACGCTCTCCGCCGTGAAGCTGGCCTGGCTCCGCGGCGCGCTGCTCGCCGAGGTGCGCCGGCCACCGGCGCTGGTGCGGTGAGCCGCCCCGGCACCCGCGGACAGGTCCTCGTCACCGACGGCGGGAACGGTCAGAACCGCTCGGCCGTCGCCGCCGTGCGCGCCCTGGCCGCGGGCGGGTTCGCTCCCGTGGTCACCGTCTCGGGTCCCGGGTCGCTGGCCGCGGCCTCGCGGTTCTGCGCCCGAACGGTCGCCGTGCCCCCCGTCGACGACCGCGGGTACGCCGACGCCGTGCGCCACGAGGTGGCCCGCAGCGGGTACGCCGCCGTGCTGCCCGCCAGCGACGCCGCGCTGGTCGCGCTCGACTGGCCCGGGCACGTGCTGGTCGACAAGTCGCGGCTCGCGGCCAGGGCGGCGGCGGCCGACCTGCCCGTCCCGCCCGAGCAGGCCTTCGACGACGGCGCCGCGCTGCTCGCCGCGGCCGACGACCTGCCGTACCCGGTCGTCGTGAAGCCGGCCGTCAGGACGTCGTCGGCGCAGCCGCCGGTGCAGCGGGCGGCCGACCCGCGCGAGCTCGCGACGGCCGCTCAGGCTCGCGGCCCGCTCGTGGTGCAGCCGTTCGTGCCCGACCCGATGACGGCCGTCGCCGGCGTCGTCTGGCGCGGCCGGCTGGCCGCCGTCGTGCACCAGCGGTACCTACGCACCTGGCCGACCGAGACCGGCACGGCCTCGGCGCTGGTGACGGTCGACGGCGACCGGCGGCTGGAGGAGCGGCTGGCCGTCCTGCTGGAGGGGCACGAGGGCGTCTTCCAGGCCCAGTTCGTCGGCCGCTACCTCGTCGACGTCAACCCGCGCGTCTACGGCTCGCTGCCGCTCGCCGTCGCCGCCGGCGCCAACCTGCCCAGCGTGTACGCCGACCTGCGCTGCGGCTGCTCGGTACCCTTCGCGCGCGGTGCGACCGGCGTCCGGTACCGCTGGGTGGAGGGCGACGTCCGCGCCGTCCTCACGGCCTGGCGGCGTCACGAGCGCGGTGCGGTCGCGTCCGCCGCCGCGCTCCTGCCCCGGCGCGGCACCGCGCACAGCACCGAGTCCCTGCTCGACCCGGGCCCCGCGGTCGCGCGGCTCCGGCACGGGCTGCGCGCGCGCCGCGCGACCCGGGGCTGACGCGCCCGTCCCGCCTGCCGAGGAGGCCTGCCCTGCCAGCCCCGCCGCCCGACCCGCCCGCACCGTCCGCGCCGGACCACCCGCTCGTCACCGTGGTAATCCCGGTGCGCAACGAGCGCGCGGCCATCGAGGCGTGCCTGGCGTCGGTGCTGGCCCAGAGCGAGCCGGCGCTCCAGGTGCTCGTCGTGGACGGGCGCTCCGACGACGGCACCCCGGACGTGGTCCGCCGCGTCGCCGAGCGTGACCCGCGCGTGGAGCTGCTCGAAAACCCCGACCGCGTCGTGCCGCACGCGCTGAACCGGGCGCTCGACGCCGCACGCGCGCCCTGGCTGGTCCGCGTCGACGGGCACGCCGAGATCCAGCCGGGCTACGTGGCCCGCGCGGTCGAGCACCTCCGTACCGGGCGCTACGCGGGCGTGGGCGGCGTCAAGCGCTCCGTGGGCCGCACCGCCGCCGGCCGGGCCATCGCGGTCGCGATGAGCTCGCGGCTCGGCGTGGGCGGCTCGTACTACCACTACGGCACCGAGCCGCGCGAGGTCGAGCACGTCCCCTTCGGCTGCTACGCGGTCGACGTCGCGCGCGAGCTCGGCGGCTGGGACGAGACGCTCGTCGTGAACCAGGACTTCGAGTTCGACCACCGGCTCCGCAAGGCCGGCCACCGGCTGCTGTTCGACCCGCAGCTCGTCATCGACTGGGAGTGCCGCCAGTCGGTGCGCGACCTGTTCCGGCAGTACCGGCGCTACGGGCGCGGCAAGGTCAAGGTCGCGCTCCTCCACCCCGACTCCGTCCGCGTGCGCCACCTGCTCCCGCCGGCCCTGGTGGCGGTCCTCGCCGGTGCTGCGGCGGTCTCGCTGGTGCAGCCGGCGGCGCTGGTGGTCGTGCTCGGCTACCCGACGGCGCTCGCGATCGCCGCGCTGGGCACCGGCCGCGCGGAGCTCGCCGGTCGCGAGCGGCTGTTCCTGCCGGCCGCGTTCGCCGCCATGCACGTGGGGTGGGGCGTCGGGTTCTGGCAGGGGCTGCTCCGCGACCGCGGGCGCGCCACTGCTGCCGTCGTCGCGACGTCCG
The DNA here is from genome assembly GCA_035554015.1 of Mycobacteriales bacterium. Taxonomy (GTDB): domain Bacteria; phylum Actinomycetota; class Actinomycetes; order Mycobacteriales; family SCTD01; genus DATLGD01. The sequence goes on along the minus strand of DATMJH010000195.1, from coordinate 5,070 downwards.
CTCGGCCGGCCGGGTGAGCGCGCGCACGCCGTCGGTGGTGCTGGTCGGCCGGGGGGCGCCGGAGCGCGGCGGCATCCCGACCTACCTGGAGACGGTGCGCAGCAGCGAGCTCGCCCGCCGGGCGGGGGTGCGGCTGCTCAACCTCGCTCGCCCCGACGTCCGGCAGGGCGGCCGCGCGACGGCGTCCAACGTCACGCGCACGCTCGGCGACGCCGCGCGGCTGGGGCGCACCGCGCGGCGCGGCGACGTCGTGCACCTCAACACCGCGCTGGCACCAGGCGTCACCCTCGTCAGGACCGGCGCGCTCGTGCTGGCGGCACGGGCCCGCGGGGCGCAGGTGCTCGTGCACGTGCACGGCGGCATGGTGGCGCTGTGGATGACGACACCGCGCCGCCGAGCCCTGGTCCGCGCCTGCCTGGCCGGCGCCCAGCGGATCGCGACCGTGGCGGAAGGCGGCCGCGCCGCCATGGTCGAGGCGTGCGGCCCCGACCGGGTGCTGCTGCTCGACAACGCGGTCGACGCCGAGGCGTTCCGAGGCCCCGCGCAGGGTGGCGATCCTCCGCGGGTGCTGTTCGCCGGCGGTCTCACACCGCGCAAGGGCGTGCTCGACCTCGTCGGGGCGTCGTCGCTGCTGCGCGAGCGGGGCTGCGCGCACGAGCTGTGGCTGGCCGGCGGCACGCCCGACGAGGGGTCGGCGGCCGAGCGGACGGTGCGCGAGGGGGCGGGCGACCAGGTGCGGTTCCTGGGAGCGGTCGAGCCGGCGGGCATGCCGGAGCTGCTGCGATCGGTCGACGTGTTCTGCCTGCCGTCCTGGTACGAGGCCATGCCCCTGTCGGTGCTGGAGGCGATGGCCACCGGCCTGCCCGTCGTGGCCACCGACGTCGGCGACGTCGCCCGCGCCGTCCTCGACGGCCGCACCGGACGGGTGGTGCCGGCGCGCGACCCGGCCGCGCTCGCCGACGCGCTCGAGCAGCTGCTGCGCGACCCCGCCACGCGCCGTCGGTACGGCGCGGCGGGGCGCGCCGAGGTCGAGCAGCGCTTCTCCCTGCCCGTCCTGGAGGACCGGCTGGGCGAGGTCTACCGCGACCTGGGAGCGTCGCTCGCGTGACGGTCCTCTGCTACCACTCGGTCGATCCGGAGTGGGTCTCGCCGCTCGCGGTGCGCCCCGCGGAGTTCGAGGCGCAGTGCCGGTGGCTCGCTGCCTGCGGCCGCGTCGTCGACCTCGCCGACCACCTGGCGTCCGGACGCTCGGCCGCGTCCCGGCAGCTGGTGCTCACCTTCGACGACGGCTTCCGCGAGCTCGACGAGCACGTCTTCCCGCTGCTGCGCCGGTACGGCCTGCCCGCCACCGTCTTCGTCGTCGCGCAGACGCTGACACCGCAGGGCCGGCCCGTCGACTGGGTCGACACGCCGCCCCCGTGGCCGCTGCAGACGTTGACGCTCGACCAGGTGCTGGCCGCCCGCGAGGCGGGCGTGCGCATCGCCTCGCACAGCTGGGCGCACCACGACCTGACGACGCTGTCGCAGGCCGAGTGCACCCGGGACCTGCGGGACAGCCGCGAGCTGCTCGAGGACCTGCTCGGCGAACCGGTGCCCTACCTCGCGTACCCCCGCGGCCGGCACAACGAGGTCGTGCGCCGCGCCGCCGACCAGGCCGGGTTCACCGCGTCGTTCTCGCTGCCCGAGCGCAAGGAGCCCGACGGACCGCAGGCCGTCCCCCGGGTCGGCGTCTACCCGGGCAACGGTGTGAGCGGCCTGCGGGTCAAGACGGCGCGGCCGTACCTGGCGGTGCGGCACAGCGGCGTCTACCCGCTGCTGCAGCGCCTGGCCCGCGCGGCCAGCCGGTAGGTCTCGGTGCTCTGGGTCGGGCTGACCGGCGGCATCGGGTCGGGCAAGTCCGCTGTGAGCGAGCGGCTGGCGTCCCGCGGCGCGGCGGTCGTCGACGCCGACCGGGTCGCCCGGGAGGTGGTCGAGCCCGGAACGCCCGGGCTGGCGGCCGTCGTCGAGGCGTTCGGCGTCGAGGTGCTGACGGCAGCCGGCGCGCTGGACCGGGAGGCGCTGGGCCGCCACGTGTTCACCGACGAGGACGCGCGGCGCCGCCTCAACGGCATCGTCCACCCGCTCATCGGCGAGCGGACCGTCGCGCTCGCCGCCGACGCCGAGGCCGCCGGCGCCCGGGTGCTGGTGCACGACGTGCCGCTGCTGGTGGAGGGCGGCCTCGCTCCCGGCTACCACCTCGTCGTCGTGGTCGAGGCCCCCCGCGAGCTGCGGCTGCAGCGGCTCACCGAGCTGCGCGGCATGCCCGCCGACGACGCCCGCGCCCGCATGGCGGCGCAGGCGAGCGATGCGCAGCGGCGGGAGGTGGCCGACGTCGTGCTGGTCAACGACGGACCGCTCCGGCAGCTCCACGTGGCCGTCGACCGGCTGCTCGCCGAGCGGCTCGAGCCCTACGCCGACAACCTGCTCGCCCGGCGGAGCGCGCCGCGCCGCACCGTGCCGCAGGTGCCGCACGACCCGCAGTGGGAGCGGCAGGGCCGGCGGCTGGTGGAGCGGCTGCGAGCCGTCTGCGGGACGCGGGCGACGGCGGTCGAGCACGTCGGGAGCACGGCCGTGCCGGGGCTGGTGGCGCAGGACGTGCTCGACCTGCAGGTCACCTGCCCGTCCCGCGACGACGCCGAGGCGCTCGGCCCGGCGCTGGCCGCCGCCGGGTTCCCGCGGCGCGACGACGTCGACGGCGACCCGCCCATGCCCGGGATCGACGCTGACCCGGCGCAGTGGTGGAAGCGGCTGCACCGCAGCGCCGACCCCGGCCGCGCGGCGGACGTGCACGTGCGCGTCGAGGGCACGGCGGCCGCGCGGTGCGCCGTCGCGCTGCGCGACCTGCTGCGGCAGGACCCGGCCGCGAGGCAGGAGTACGAGGCCGCGGAGCGACGCCTCGCCGGCGAGCCCCCGGGCGCCGTCGACGCCCGCAACAGGGCGTGGACGTCCGTGCTCGTGCCGCTGCTCGTCCGCGCGCTGGACCCTCCAGGAGGCAGCAAGAAGTGACGATGCGGCTACATGCCGTTTCGCCACGCGCCTGGGACGGGCGCCCTAGCGTCGCCGTCGTGCTGACCCGGACCCTGTCTGCCGCTGCTCGTCTCGACCGCTGGCTGGCGACCCGGGTGGTGCCCCCGCTCAACCGCCTCGACCGAGCCGCCGGTGCCCGGCTTTGGCCGGCGGCCGAGATCGCCGTGCTGCGGCTGCTGCGGCTCGTCCGCCTCGTCGTGCTGCGGCCGACGGACCGGCTCGCCGCGCTGGTGGCCGACTGGCTGCTGCCGCCGTCGGCGACGGTGCCCGACGGCACCCAGCACGGCACCCACCGGTCGGCGGGGAACCTCGGCCGGCCGCGGCTGCCGTGGCGCGCCCCGGTGCGCGAGATCGCGCTGTGCTCCGGACTGGTGCTCCTCGCCGGACTGGCGGCCGTCGGTGTACGCGACCCGGACCCCCAGCGAGCCGTCACGGCCGGTGCCGTGGCGGGGCCGTCGTCGGCGTTCGACCGCCCGGTGCCGCAGCCGCCGTCGGTCGTGGAGCCGGGACGGGCGCGCTCGGAGGCGCGGACCGGTGTCGACCTCGCGATCCCCGCGCCGGCGCGGCCGCCGGCGCAGCCCGCGCCGGCCGCGCCGCCGAAGGCGCCCGCTGCCCCGGCACCGACGCCAGTCGTCGAGCGGTGGCTGCCCACGGGCACCGGCATGTGGCTGCACGACTGGGAGCGGTCGGAGGGCGGGAGCGCGCGAGCCGTCGTCGAGCGGGCGCGCTCGTCCGGGTTCACCCATCTGTACGTGCAGACCGGCAGCACGAAGAAGGGCTGGATCGGCGACCCCGTGCTGACCCAGCTGCTGCCCGCCACGGTCGGCACGGACCTCAAGATCATCGCCTGGGACTTCCCGAAGCTCATCGACCCGGTCGCCGACGCGCACCGCATGGCGCGGGCGGCGCAGTTCTCCCGGCCCGGCCTGCCGCGGGTCGCGGCCGTGGCCCCGGACGTCGAGACGCCTGCCGAGGGGACCCGGCTCACCCCGGCCCGGGTGAACCAGTACTACAAGGCGCTGCGGGCCGCGTTGCCCGACGACATCGCCATCCTCGCGACCGTGCCGTGGCCGAGCGAGAAGCGCACCGGCTCCTACCCGTACACCGAGACGGCTCGGTGGAGCGACGCGTTCGTGCCGATGGCGTACTGGTACAACCGCCGGCCCGACGTCGTCACCGACACGTCGATGCGCTGGCTGTCCCGGTTCCGGCTGCCCGTGATGCCGGTCGGGCAGGGCTACGACGGGCGCATCGACGCCCCGTACCTGCCGCCGGACCCCGATCCGGCCGCCAGCGTGCAGGCGTTCGTCGACGCCGCCCGGGCCGGCGGCGCGCGGTCGATCAGCCTGTGGTCCTGGCAGACGACCGGGGTGCCGCAGTGGGACGTCCTCGCCCGGGCCTCAACCGGGCCCTGGTCCGGGCCCTGGTCCCCGGCGTCCTGAGCGCTGCCCCGAGCAGGCGACGGCCGAGGCGCCGAACGGCTCAACGGGACTCGGGCGAAACCGCCGCTACCGGGCGGACCCCCCTTGTCCATACGTAGGGGGTATAGCGCACACTCCGGCTGTCGCGGGTGCCACCCGCACCTTTCCCCGGAGGAGTGCCCATGTCACTACGTGTTCCGTCGCGTCGAGCGGCGGTCGCGGCGGCGCGCTAGAGCTGATGATGGGGACGATCTTGCCGTCGACCTCGATCCACGCGCGGACGGTGCCGGTCGCACGCGTGCTGTCCTGCGCCCCGGGCGTGCTGGAGCCGAGCAGGATCGTGTCGGTGATCAGGCCGCACTCGAGGCTGACCTGCAGCACCATGTCCGTCGGCTTGGAGTTCTTCACGGTCGCCGACAGCAGCTCGATGCGCGGCGTCGGGCCGCTGCGAAGCGTCTTCGACGCCGCCGCGAACGGCTTGTCGGCCGGGGTGTGGTTGGCATAGGCGCTCGTGGCCTGGTGCACGGCGAAGCCGGCCACCAGGACGCTCGCCGCCGCGACCGCCGCTCGACGCGACGGAACA
>DATMJH010000194.1:0-2627 GCA_035554015.1 Mycobacteriales bacterium | reverse complement strand
GACAAGGAGGTCATCAGCCTGCTCGACCTCAACGCCGACCTCGACCTCGCACTCGACCTCGCCGCGCCGGTCGACCTCGCCGTGGCGGCCAACGCCAACGTGGCCGCGCCGATCGACGCGGCCGTCGCCGCGAACGTGCTGTCGCTCGACTCGAGCGCCACGGCGCTGGCCGACCAGGACGTGCTCATCGACCAGGGCATCACCGGCGAAGCCGTCGCGGAGTCGGACCAGCAGAGCACCATCGACCAGTCCGACGACACCGTCACCGACGGCACCGTCACCGAGACGACGCCGACCGACGCCGCCGACGCGCTGCAGAACGGCCTGCTCAACGTCGACGTCGACCTCGCCGCCGACGCCGACCTCACCGCCCCCGTCGCCGGGGCCGTCGCCGCCAACGCCAACGTCGCCGCGCCGATCGACGCCGCGGTGGCGGCCAACGTCGGCTCGATCGGCAGCGAGGCCGTGGCGGTCGCCGACCAGGACGCCGTCATCGTGCAGGACGTGGACGCCACCGCCGAGGCGACCACGGACCAGACCTCCGACATCACCCAGTAGCGCTCGCCCATGGCGGTCACCACCTCACCGGACGCCGGCGCGCCCGGTCAGGCCGGCACCGCCGCCGGCGAGGTGCCGGCACTCGCCGACGGCGTCGAGCTGCTCGGCGAGGTCCCCGGCTCCGGCTACCGGCAGGCGCCGTCGCTGGTGCGCCGCGCCGACGGGCAGACACTGCAGCTCACCCCGCTGCTGTACGCCGTCCTGGCCTCGGTCGACGGCGAGCGCGACCTCACCGCGCTGTCGGCCGAGGTCAGCCGGCGCACCGGCAGGCGGGTCGGCGTCGAGACGACCCGGCTGCTGCTCGACCGGCTGGCCCCGCTCGGCGTGCTCCGCAGCGACGACGGCGAGAGCCCGGCCCGGGCGAACCCGCTGCTGGCGCTGCGGTTCAAGGTCGTCGTCACCGATCCCGACACCACGCGCCGGCTGACGGCACCGTTCGCCGTCCTGTTCCGCACACCGGTCGTCGTGCTCGCCCTGGTGGCGTTCGCCGTCGTCTCGTGGTGGCTGCTCGTGCACCAGGGGCTGGCCGCAGCGACCGCCGAGGCCTTCGACTCCCCCGGCCTGATGCTGGCCGTGTTCGCACTCACCGTGCTCTCCGCCGGCTTCCACGAGTTCGGCCACGCGGCGGCCTGCCGCTACGGCGGGGCGACTCCCGGCGTCATGGGTGCGGGGCTGTACCTCGTGTGGCCCGCCTTCTACACCGAGGTCGGCGACAGCTACCGGCTCGGACGCTGGGGGCGGCTGCGCGTCGACCTCGGCGGGCTGTACTTCAACGCTCTCGTCGCCGTCGCGATGGTCGGCGTCTGGGCGGTGACCGGCTCCGACGCGCTGCTGCTCGTCGTCGTCACCCAGCTGCTGCAGATGGCCCGGCAGCTCACGCCGCTCGTCCGCTTCGACGGCTACCACGTGCTGGCCGACCTCACCGGTGTGCCTGACCTCTACGGCCGCATCGGCCCCACGCTGCGCGGGCTGCTGCCCTGGAACTGGGGCAAGCCCGAGACCCGGGTGCTGCGGCCGTGGGCACGCGCCGTCGTCACGGCGTGGGTGCTCGTCGTCGTGCCGCTGCTGCTGGGACTGCTGGCGCTCGCCGTCGCGCTGCTCCCGCGACTGCTCGCGACCGCGTGGGCCGGTCTCGAGCGCCAGCAAGCCGTGCTCGCGCAGGACTGGGCGGACGCCGATCCCGCCGGGATCGCGGTCCGCGTGCTGTCGATGGTCGCGCTGGCCCTCCCCGTGCTCGGCCTGGGCTACCTGCTGCTGCGCCTGGTCTCCCGCGTCGTCCGCTGGGTCAGCCGCTGGGCGTCGGGCTCGCCGGTGCGCCGGTCACTGGCCACGCTGGCCGCCCTGGCAGTGCTGGGTCTGCTGAGCTGGGCGTGGTGGCCGGACGGCGACACCTACCGGCCGATCTCGCCGACCGAGCGGCTGACCGTCGTCGAGATGCTGCCGACGGCCTCGCAGACGACCGCGACCGGCGTGCAGGAGGGCTCGACCGGGGTCGTCACGACGGTGTGGGGGTCGGCCGCCGACCTGCCGACCCGGGACGAGCCGGCGCGTCGAACGGGAACACCCACGCCGGCAGCCCCCGGGGCCGACGACAACCAGGCCCTCGCGGTCAACACCACGGACGGCAGCACCGTCTACGACGTCGCCTTCGCCCTCGTCTGGGCGGACGGCGACGTCACCTCGCGCAACGAGGCGTACGCGCTCGCCAGCTGCCGCGACTGCACCACGGTGGCGGTCGCCTTCCAGGTGGTGCTGGCGATCGGCGAGACCGACGTCGCCGTCCCGCAGAACATCGCCGCCGCGGTCAACTGGTCGTGCGTGGAGTGCGTCACCCATGCGATCGCCTCCCAGCTCGTGCTGACGCTGCCCGACGACCTCAGTCCCGAGTCGCTGGCCGAGCTCGAGGCGCTGTGGGCCGAGCTCGAGGCCTTCGGTGCGAGTCTCCGAGACGTTCCGCTCGATGAGCTCGCGGTGCGGCTGGAGGAGTTCAAGGCCCGCTTCGTCGAGGTCGTGCAGCGCGACGGCACCGCCACGACGTCCGACCCGCAGCCCACCGAGACGACCGGCGG
>DATMJH010000193.1:0-11284 GCA_035554015.1 Mycobacteriales bacterium | reverse complement strand
GGAGGTACGCCAGTCGATCAGCGAAGCTGACATCCACAGGGCCGTGTTCTTCTCCATTTGTCTCGGCGTTGTCTTGAGCAATACCCTTTTGGCTGTTGGCCGCAAAATGAGCGAACGGCGTCAAGCGCGGGCCAGATCGGGGTCGCGAAAACTGTCTGGGTGACGCGGCCCGCGCGACCTCCGTACTCTGAGGACCCGGCGTCCCAACCGCGGGCATAGCTACGAATTTGAAGCCCGCCCTGAACCCGTCCCGGGCGGTGTCAGGCCGAACCGCCGCGGCGTGTCCGCCGAGGTCGTCAACCACTACCTAGAGCGGCCGCAGCCGCCGGGTCACCGTCGGCGCCGGCACTGCCCGGCTGTGGCAGGACACCGTGAGGGCTGCTCCAGTTCGGCGGACCACCGCGCCGGCTCGTCTGCTAACGCGGTTGCTAACGGAGCTGGCACAGGCACGCGGCACGAGCCAGCATGAGGTGGACTGCGCACGCGGACGAGGCACCATGAGTCGGACGCTGACGGACGGCTCGGCACGCTCGAACACCGAAGGCTCGGCGCTACGGATCAAGAGGTTGCAGGTTCGAATCCTGCCGAGCGCGCTCAGGAAGTCGCAGGTCAGGGCCGGTTCCCAGTCAAGAGGGAGCCGGCCTTATCCACATCCTGCTAACGGATTGCTAACGCGGCCCACGCCGCAGACCTACCGTCCGCCCCTGGGAGACAGGGAGGCGGCGGGTGTCAGGCCACGTCTACAAGCGGTGCTCGTGCCCGGTGCTGCGGGACGAGCAGGGCCGCAAGATCGCGTGCCCGGAGGCGCACGGCAGCTGGACGTACGTGGCCGACGTGCCGGTCGACGACGGCGCGCCTCGGCGGCAGGTGACCAAGGGGGGCTTCAAGACCAAGCGCGACGCCGAGGCGGCACTGCGGGCGTTCCTCGTCGACGCGGACCGGGGACTCGTCGCCTTGCCGAGCCGGATGACCCTCGGCGAGTACCTCACGGGGTGGCTCGACGCCGTGGAGCCGTCGCTGGCGCCGACGGCAGCCACCAACTACCGCATGCTCGTCCGCTGCTACGTCCAGCCGCACCTGGGCGAGAGACGTCTGACAGGCCTGCGGCCAGACCACTTCCTGTCGGCGTACCGGGCGCTCCTCGCCGGCGGTGGCCGCAACGGCCGGCCGCTGTCCGCGACGACGGTCCGCACAGTCCACCGGATCCTCAGCAAGGCGCTCAGCGACGCCGTTCGGGATGGCGTGTTCACTCGGAACCCGGCGCAGCGGGTGCCGCTGCCCCGGCGAGTGCGGCCCGAGCTCCAGGTCTGGACCCGCGAGCAGCTCGCCGCCTTCCTCCCGGTGGCCGCCGAGGATCGGCTACAGGCGGCCTGGCTGCTCGCCCTGCTCTGCGGGCTCCGGCGCGGTGAGCTCGCCGGCCTCCGTTGGACCGACCTCGACCTCGAGCAGCGGCTGCTGCGCGTCTCGACCCAGCGGACGACGGACGCGAACTGGCAGGTCGTCGTGAAGGAGCCGAAGGGCACTAGCCGGCGCACCGTGGATCTCGGGCCGATGCTCGTCGACGCGCTACGACATCATCGGGAGCGCGCGGAGGTTGAGGCCTCCGATGTCGGGTCTGAGTACTGGGCGAGCGGCCGCGTCTTCACCCGCGAGGACGGCACGCCGTACCACCCGGATCGTCTGCGCGAGCTCTTCCAGGCGGTCGCCAAGCGCGCCGGCGTTCCTGTGATCCGACTGCACGACGCCCGGCACTCCTGCGCCACGCTCGCTCTCGACGCCGGGCTGCACCCGAAGGTCGTCCAGCAACTGCTTGGGCACTCGTCATGGTCGGTGACCATGGACCTCTACAGTCACCGCGTCGAGCGACTGCAGCGGTCAGCCACGGCTCAGCTTGAAGCCCATCTTCTGCAGGACGCACCCGAGGCGAGCTGAGCGACCTCTGGCGAACGTTCAGACGACACAGACTGGCTCCGTGAGTGCGCTAGCGGACACGTTCGTGTCGGCTCGTTCATGCACACGGCGGCGGGGGGCGGCGCCGTGGTCGCTAGCCGGACCAAGATCACGTCCGCACACTCGGCGGGCCGCGAGCGATCAACCAGCCCCTTGGGGGTCGCCTTCCTAGCCTCGGCCGTCACCTGCTCCTAGCCAGGCAGAAACTCCTCTCGAGACTGCGCAGATGCGGCGCACTCAGGTCGACTTTCGAGAATTGCCTGCGCGCGGTAGACGGCGGTGCTTGGGTCACGCAGCGCACAAGCGCCGCTACGGAGAGGAAACGGCTGCGGGATGAAGCGACGTGGAGGGGGAGGCGCCCGTAGGGCGCTTTATGGCTGCTGCGACGGTGATCGCAGCGCTGAGTACGACGCTGGCGGCCGCGACGGTCGCTGAGAAGGCCGCAGCTCAGAGCGCACCGGCCCCGGCGGGTCTGATGCCTGGGCAGGGGCAATACGTGCCGGTCGCGCCGGTGACGATCCTCGACACCCGCAACGGTGTCGGCGCTCCTGTGGGGATCGTCCCGGCGGGCGGCAGAGTCACCTTCAACGCCGCCGGCGTGGGAGCGTTGCCGAGCAGCGGAATTGACGCGCTGGCGATCAACGTCATCGTTGTGAACACCGGCGTCGCAGGTCACGTCGCGGTCCAGCCCTACGACGACGACCGCGTGGACGACTCGACCGTGCTGTTCAGCCCGGGCGGCAACGAGTCGAACTACGACGTCGTCAAGCTCCACGCCGACGGCATCCTCAGCGCCTACGCGCTTGGGACTGACGCGAACGTCGTCGTTCGCGTGCACGGGTACTACACCAGCGAGGACGCTGCCCTGGCGGGCGCGACCTACGTCCCGGTGGTCCCGTCGACGCTCGTGGACACACGAGCCAACGGCGGCGCGACGCTCGCGTCAGGCGCGACGCGCGTCGTCCAGGCCACCGGAGCCGCAGGTATCCCGGCCTCGCCAGACGTGATCGCAGTGTCGATGAACGTCATCGCCGTGACACCGAGCGCCAACGGGTACTTCACTATCCATCCGAGCGACGTCGCTCGGCCTTGGGACAGCTCGGTCAATTACGAGGCGAGCGTCACCAGCTCCAACTTCGAGACCGTGGGGCTCAGCTCAACCGGCGCCTTCTCGGTCTACAACTCCGGCGGTAGCGCGCATCTGGTCGTGCGTCCCCGCGGCTACTACCTACGCGCGTCGGCGTCTCAGGCTGGGTCCACGTACCGGCCGGTGCCGCCGGCCGGGATCGCCAGCACCGTCGACGGCACCGGTGGTGTTCCTGTCGGCAAGGTCGCCGCTGGCGCCAGCATCACCTTCCCGGTCGCGGGCGTCGCCGGCGTCCCCACGTCAGGCGTCCGCTCTGTGGCACTCAGCATCCAGGCCGTCGGATCCACAATGCCGACGGCGCTGCGCGTGTACCCCGCCGGCTCGCCGGTTCCACAGGACTCCTCAGTCAACGCCGAGGGCGCAGGCGACACGGCAACGTACGACGCCGTCGACTACGCGCGGCTAACGAGCAACGGCAGCATCTCCATCCGCAACGATCTCGGACAGACGCACATCATGGTCCGCGTCCGTGGCTACTTCATCGAGCCCACCGCTCCGACCGCGCCGATGCACGTGAACGCGGCCCAGAGCGGCTCGTCGTGGACCGTGTCGTGGGAGCCACCGCTGTCGGACGGCGGTGCGGCTGTCACCCAGTACGCGGTGACGTCGATCCCGGCCGGCGTTACAGCCACGACGTCAGGGACTCAGACAACGGTCACGGCTCCCACCGCCGACGGCTACCAATTCAAGGTCCAGGCGACCAACCAGGTCGGGACCGGCACGGCGTCCGTCCCGTCAGTGCACAAGGTCGCGGGGCAGCTGACGGGTGCAGAGGCGCAAGCCGTGGCCGAGCGGTACGCGCTCGAGCACGTGAGGGAGCAGGTCGCACCACAAAGCCTGACTGCCGTCTCGGGCGGCTACAGCACCAACGTCTACGACGAGCAGGGCGCGATCGTCGGAAGCGTGCTCGTTCCCCGGCAGAGCACCGGTGACGTCCAGGTCGTGACGGGCGCGATCACGCGGCAGTACGCCCTGCCCAACACGACCACATCGGTCGACGGTCAGCTGATCGGTGCGGACATCGTCATGTACCCGAACGTCGCTCCGGACACCGACGTCCTTGCCGCGGTCACCGGCGAAGCGACTGCTAACTACACGGTGATGCGCAGCCCATCGGCTAACCACCAGCTGCGGCAGACAGTTCCGATGGAGCCCGGCGAGACGCTGTCGGTCAACGCAGACGACAACTCCGCGGCAGTGCTGAACGCCGCCGGTGAGGTGATCTCGCTCGTCGCTGCGCCGTGGGTCAAGAACGCCCAGGGCGTGGACGTGCCGTTCACCATGACGAGTGTCGGCAACGAGCTGGTCATGGACATTCCGGTGGCCGCTGCTAGCGGGTACCCGCTGGTGGCCGATCCGTACTACGTCCACTACGACTACTACTACCACTTCACGACGTCGGCCGAGAACCAGTGGTGCGCGTGGCCAAGCCGCTGGAAGATCTGCCTTGAGGCTCGGACGCACGCGAACAAGGCCACCGACTCGGCTCGCTACTACTACCCGACGTCGTTGCACAACGGCCGTGGCGACTCATTCCGCCACTGCTACTGGAGTGCGCGGATGACACGCAACTTCGGAGCCACGACAGCCAAGGGCTTCGGCGACCGCCACGAGATGGGCGGGAATGTTGTCGCGCTGGAGAAGGAGATGGACCTGCGCAACAACGCGATCGGGAGGAACATCGGCGGCAAGAGCTCGAGCTACACGTCGGCTCTGAACAGCTGCCGGTTCTACACTAACCACGGCCTGACTTGGATCATCGTGAATGGACGGCTCGTATGACGACCAGCAGCACCGAGCGGCGCCGACCTGGCGCCTTGGCCGTCGCGGGCATCGCCGTGGCGACAGTCGTCCTCACGTATCTCGTGTTCGTGTCAGGGCTGCTGTTCACTAGGCACGAGGGTGCGGCCGTCTGGGCGGCGCTTGTCGTGGTCGGCGTGTCGGTCGCCTTGCGGAAGAGCGCTCCGCGCGCCGTCGTCACAACGGTGCTGATTGCCGGTCTGCTGGCCGCGCTGGCAGCCGGTGTTCTGTTCGAGTTGATGACGCTGCCAGAAGACTTCTGACCTGGCGGTCGACTGCGAAAATCGGCCCCCCTATCGCCCGGGTCGGGCGATAGGGGGGCCGATCGTGTGACAGCACGTACGGTGTCGACCGCGCGCCGATCTGGCATCGGTCGGCGCGTGAGGGACCGCCTCAGGTGCGGGCGATGCCCCGCCCGGTGTCAGTGCCGACGCCGAGCCAGGGGCGGGTGCCGTTGCTGAGCCAGGCAGGGTGGGGCCGCCCGCCGAGAGGCTGCTGGAGGCGCCGACGCTGTCAGCGCTTTCGCCGTCGACGTTCTTCGCCCGGACGGTGTAGGTGTAGGTGAGCCCTGCTCCGGCTGTGGTGTCGTCGTACTGCGTCGTCGGGGCGACGACCTCGGCAATCTGCTAGGTACGGCCGCCGGCGGCCGGCGTCGGGCCCGTGTCTACCTGTCGGTCACCGGGTATGACCGGTTCGGCAACACCATCCGGGAGCTGTCGCACGGCAACCGGCTGGCCGCACTGAACGCCTCCAGCACCGACACTGCCGAGACCGAAGCGGCGCGGTCGCGCACCCTGGACAGCCAGAGCCTCTACTCCACCGATGGGCAGCGGCTGCTGGAGACCCTCGGCCCCGAGCATGAGGTCATGATCGACGGGGTCAAGCAGCCCGCCCGGGCGCGCACCGTCAACACCTACGACCAGGGCCGCCCGAGCAACGCGGCGACCTCGAACCTGGTCACCAGCACGAGCACCGGCGCGCGGGTGGCCGGCGCCAGCGCGGACGCCGACGTGCGCACGACCACCACCGCCTACGACTGGACGCTGGGTCAGCCGACCGCGGTCCGGCAATCCCCTGAAACCGTGGAGACCTGAGATTTGTGGGTCGTGATCTTGGACTGGCTCCGACGGTGGCCTGTGCGGGTCGCCCGCAGCCGGGGTCAAGGCTGGCCGAAGGCCACCCGGAGGGCTTGGCCTTGACGCCGGCGAGGACGACGCGACCCTCGAGGCACCGGAGCCACCCGCGGGTCATGCCGCTGGCTCCTCAGGCTGCTCCGGCCCGGGCTCGTCGTGGACGGTCAGCTCGAACTCGACGGGAGAGCGCATCCCCAGCGCCGAATGCCTGCGGTCGTGGTTGTACTGCTCGATCCAGGCCGGCACCCGTCGGCGGGCCTGGGCCTGGGTGGTGAAGTGCTCCACCCGGCGCAGCTCGAACTCCAGGGTGGAGTGCCAGCTCTCGATGACCGCATTGTCCAGCGCCGAACCGGGCCTGCCCATGGATTGCCGGACTCCGGTCCGCTCACACGCCGCGCGGAACGACTTCGCGGTGAATTCGCTGCCTTGGTCTGTGTGCAGGATGACGCCCTGCAACGCGCGTACCTGCGCGCGATGGCTGAGCTCGGGCCGGCCGCGCAGAAGGCCGCCGATGTCGCTGAGGTGATGGGGCGCACCTCCACCAACCTCGGCCCCACCCGAGCCGAGCTGATCAACATGGGCCTGCTCTACACACCGCAGCACGGGTACGCGGCGTTCACCGTCCCGCACTTCGACCGGTTCCTGTTGCGGGCCATGCCGCGGCTGGAGGTTCCGCCCCGCCGGCCCAGGGCCCGCAGCGACAAGCGGCAGGAGCGATAGCCGACCCAGGTCCTGCCCACGAGCTGTGCCCCACTGCTAACGAAGTTGCTAACCGAGCTGGCACCGGCACGCGGCACGAGCCAGCATGAGGTGGACTGCGCACGCGGACGAGGCACCATGAGTCGGACGCTGACGGACGGCTCGGCACGCTCGAACACCGAAGGCTCGGCGCCACGGATCAAGAGGTTGCAGGTCCGGCCTATGTGCGGGGCCTGGTGGGCGTCCGGTGGGCTGGTAGTCGCGGCGTGGGTCGATGGTGAGGTCGAGAGGACTTCGCCAGTGGCGGCGTTGATGACGGTGACGTGCACGTCCTGGGCGACCAGCAGGACGTCCGGTTCGGCCGACGCCGATGTGGTGCAGCCGACGGCGATGCGCAGGGTGCGGGTGCGGTGGTCCGACACGCCGGCGTCATCCGCCGGACTGCTCGTCGCCGGCCGGCTTCGTCCGGCCTGACGTCGCCCGGCTGCGCACCCGGCCGCCGCGCCCGGCGCCGGCCGACGTGCGCGGTCGGTTGCTGCGGCCGCTGCCCGCCTCGGTGCCGTGCAGCGTGAGCTCCAGCTGCGCCGCCTCGACGTCGGCCTGCACGACCTGGACGACGACGGCGTCGCCGTAGCCCAAGCGGTGCCCGGCGGCGTCCACGAGCGCGAGCCCGTCGTCGGATTCCTTCCACCCGCGCCCTGGCAGCTCCCGGACCGCCACCATCCCGGTGACGTGCGAGCCGTCGAGCGTCACGAACACGCCCTTCGCGCCGACACCGGTGACCCGGCCGCGGAAGGTGCTCGAGGGCTCCTCGGCCACCTGGCGAGACAGCGTCACCAGCCACAGCATCTTGCGCATCTGCCGCTCGGCAACGGCCGCGGTGCGGCTGACGGTGTTCAGGTGCTCGCACACGGCGCTCAGGTCGCCGCCGTCGGGGTAGTCGGCGAGATCGCGGTGACCGGACAGGAACGCGTGCACCACCCGATGCACCATCAGGTCGGCGTAGCGGCGCAGCGGGCTGGTGAAGTGCACGTAGCCGTCCGACGCCAGCCCGAAGTGCCGCCCCGGCTTCGGCACGTAGCTCGCCCGGCCCAGGAAGCCGAGCAGCACGTCCCAGACCGCCGCGGCCGTCTCGTCGGCGGCGGCGTCGAGCTGTGCCGAGAGGGCTGCCAGGTCCAGCGGCGTCAGTTCCGGCCCGAACCCCGGGTGGAACCCCGCGGCGGTGCAGAACGCCTCGAGCGCCGGCGCGGCGTCCGGGCCCGGCGCCGGGTGCACCCGGAAGACGCCGGGCAGTCCGCGGTCGGCGAGCCAGCCGGCGACGGACTCGTTCGCCGCCACCATCAGCCGCTCGATGAGCAGGTTCGCCGGGTTCGACGGCGTGGCCGCCACCTGCTCGGCGACGCCGTCGACCACGGCGACGGCGAGCTCCGGCTCGACGCGGCGGGCCTCGACGCCGCCGCGCCGCAGCCGCTGCACGCCCAGCCGCGCACCTGCCGTCCGCAGCCAGCGCAGCGCGTCGACGACCTCGGGCGGCACGTCGTCGGGAACGGACCCGCCGAGCACCTCGGACGCCGTCTCGTAGGACAGCCGGAGGTCGGAGCGGATCCGGCTGGCGTACACGTCCGCCGCGGTCACGGCGCCGTCGGCTGCGATGCGCATCTCGACAGTGAGCGCGTCCCGGTCGGCGTCGGGGACGAGGCTCAGGGCCTGCTCGCTCAGCACCCGCGGGAGCATCGGGCGCACCCAGCCCGGCAGGTACACGCTGGTGCCGGTGCGACGGGCCTCGGCGTCCAGAGGGGTTCCGGGCCGTACGTGCGTCGCGACGTCGGCGATGTGCACGAGCACGCGGATGCCGCCGTCGGGGTCGGCGCGGTAGACCGACAGGGCGTCGTCGAGGTCCATCGAGTGCGGGGCGTCGATGGTGAACGTCGGGAGCGCGCGCAGGTCGCGCCGGGCGGTGGTGCTGCGTCGCCGCCCGGGCGGCGCCTCCGCCAGCCGCGCGGCCTCCGCGCGCGCCTCGGCTGGGTGCTCGGACGCGATCAGGTGCCGCACGCGCACGCGCTCGAGCAGCGTCTCGGCGTCGAGCGGGTCCGCCCACTCGTCGGAGGGGTCGGCGGTGCGGTCGCCGGTGATGTCCGCGAGCACCGCGGCGCCGACCGGGAGGTCCTCGACCCGGCCCTCGAGCGACCACTGTCCCGAGCCGAGGTAGGGGTCCAGGCGCAGCCGCAGCCCGTCCTCGACGACACCGAACACCTCGGAGCGGGTGCGCTGGACGATCGTCACCTCGGTGGCGGTCGAGCGGCCGTCGTCCTCGAGCAGGAGCGTCACCGCCACGACGTCGCCGTCGAGCAGCGGCCCGGTCAGCGGGGGCGGGACGAAGCAGGACGTCAGTGGCTCACCGGTGGCGCCGACCAACGGCTCGGCGAGGTCGACGAAGCCGAACCCCCGCACGTGCGGGCGGAACAGCCCGGTCGAGGCCGCGGTGGACGGTGGGCTGGACGCCGCTGCGGACGGCGGGGGCGCGGTCGCGCGGGGCTGCCGGGCAGAGTGCCGGGTCACGGGTGCCTTCCTGAGCGGGTGCGGTCTGCCGCGAGCCTCTCGCGCGGCGCGACGAGCGGTTCGGGCAGCCGCGGACGCGTATCGGAAGTCTCCTATGGCCGGAACACCATCGCGCTGCTGGTCGTTTACGAAGCTGCATAGTAGTAGCTGCGCGGGAGCTCGCCACGATCCTGCGGCCCGACGAGAGGCGATCGACGTGGAGCTTGCGTACCTGCTGTTCACCCTGATGTGCCCGCTGAGCATGGTGGCGCTGGTCGGGTGGTGGTTGTGGGCGATGCGTCGCTCCAGTGGCAGCAGGGCCCAGCCTGCGCCGGCGCGGACGCCAGACGACGAGGCCGAGATCACCCGCATGCGTGCACGGCTCGACGAGCTCGCGCGGCCGGTGCCTACAGGACCGTCTCGAACGCCCCCACCCAGAGGCGGATCTCGAGGATGAGGAGGTCCCAGGCTCCGGAGACCAGCAACAGCCCGACGACGACGAGCATGCCGCCACCGAGGTGCTCCGGCGACCCCGACCTTCGGGAGCAGGTGGACCCTCACCTCGCGCTGCAGCAGCGGGACGACGCCCAGGAACGCCAGCCCCAGCAGCACGGTAAGCGCGCCGGCCACGACGTTGACGGTGCGCTGGTGCAGCGCCAGCAGACCTCCGAGACTGCCGAACGCAGCACCGGCGGTGACGAACACCGCGGAGAAGCCGAGCACGAACAGCACGCTTGCTGCCAGCACCGGAGCTCGCCGGATCGAGACTGCCCCGGCCGGACCCGGCGCCGGCGCGCGTGCGTCGCTGCCCGGGCGGGGACGGGGCGAGGCCGAATCGGCCTTCGCGGTACTGCCCGCCTCGAGCTCCGCGCCGGTCAGCCCGGTCATGTACGACAGGTAGCCCGGGACCAGCGGCAGGCAGCACGGCGACAGGAACGACACGAGGCCGGCCGCCTCGTGCCCTTCGTTTGCCGCCCAGTCGGCTGCCGACAGTCTCCACTACCCTCGATAGGAGACGTCGGACGGCGTGCGTCGCCGGGCGGTCGTCGCGGGAACGGAAGGGAGCGGAGATGGCACTTCACGCATGGTGCGACAACGTCGTGCACGTGCACCTGTACAGCCGCGACGAGGAGCTCAGCCAGACGTGCGCACGTCTTCTCGAGCAGGTCTTCGCTGAGCGTGAGGTCGACACGACGCCGGAGGCTGGATACGTCGAGGTCCGCAGCTCGCAGGCCAAGCCGGTGACGGCCGCCGACGTCGCGCAGGCACTGCTGGCGGCGCAGGTCAGAGCCCTGTCGATCTTCGACCGACCCGAGTGGTCCGTCGCCGAGGTGTAGTCGCGCCTGATCCGTGGGCGTACTCGAACGAAAGAGGCTCATGGTGTCTGCCCGTCGAGGCTCGGCCGGCCGGTGGACCACCCGGCGCTTCGGTCTCGACAGCTCGGAGTGGATCACGTCTGCCGCTGCGGCGTGCGTGTCCACGTCGGCGTACCTGCGCTACGGCCGTGAGTACCTGGCGCCAGGCGTCGCCGGCGACCTGATCGGGTTCGGTGTCCTGGCGCAGGTGCTGCGAACGCGCGACGCGCGCCTCCGGCACGAGGCGGTGCTGTGCCTCGGCTGCATCGGCGCCGTCCTGGCCGGAGCCCGTCACCCGGGGCTGCGGCGCGTCCCGGAGGCTGCGCTGTGGGGCGCGTTCGCGGCAGGACTCACCGCGTACCTGCACGCCCGCCGACGCATCTGCCAGTGACGATCACCTCATGGCAGCGAGCCGGCGCAGCCGCGGCGAGGCACGTCCGAAGGCTGCTCCTGCTGGGCCTGCTCGCCGCGCTGGCCGTCGCCGCCGCACCCACTGCGGCGCTTGCGCATCCCGCTCTGATCGAGACGACACCCGGCGCCGGATACGCGGTCACCTCACCGCCCGAGGCCATCTCCGTCACGTTCAACGAGCCCGTCACCCCGGTCGGCGATGCGCTGACGTTGCGGCTGAGCGACGGCCAGCGCGGCGAGCAGGCCCAGCA
>DATMJH010000192.1:0-4246 GCA_035554015.1 Mycobacteriales bacterium | reverse complement strand
CCCACTCGCTGCGCCGCCGCACGTCGAGGACGTGCGCCCCGTCGGTGCCCGCCAGGTCGGCGAAGGTGGCCAGCCGGAGCTGCTCGGGCTCGCCGTCCGACAGCTCCCCGACCGGTGCCGTGGGGGACGCCACTCACGCTGATCGGCGACTCCCCCGAGCAGGTCGCCGACGCGCAGCGCGAGCTGGTGCGCATCGGGATCGACCGACCGGCGGCGCGGGCCACGGCACCGGTCGGGGAGCTGTCGGACGGCGAGCCCGAGCAGCTCCGGCTGGCCACCTTCGCCGACCTGGCGGGCACCGACGGGGCGCACGTCCTCGACGTGCGGCGGCGCAGCGAGTGGGACGACGGGCACGTGGCCGGCGCGCAGCACGTGCCGCTGCACGACCTCCTCCGGCGCATGGACGAGGTGCCCGCGGGGCCGGTGTGGGTGCACTGCGGCACGGGCTTCCGGGCGACCATCGCCGGCTCGTTGCTGCAGGCGGCCGGCCGCGACGTCGTCGTCGTCGACGAGCAGTTCGACCGCGCCGAGCCGAGCGGTGTCGTGCTGGAGAAGGGCTAGAAGGGGATGCGCGCCTCGTGGCTGGTGCGCAGCAGCGCGCACAGGCGACCGAGGCGGGCGCACAGCCGGCCGAGCCGCGTCTGCGGCACGGTCGTGTCGGGCGTCGAGGAAGGCACGGCAGTGGTCGTCACGCAGGGGTCCTGTCGGGTCGCCGGGGCTGAGGGGCAAGCGGGCGGGCAGCCCGCGCGGAGCGGCTCAGCGGCGACAGAAGCCGTCGTCGACGGCGGCGAGCGACACGGCGAGCAGGCAGCGGCAGATCAGCCGCTCGGGACCCGCTCCGGTGCGCACCGGACCAGTGTGGCACGGCCCGCCGGTCGGGGAACACGACCGGTGGCGGCAGCGCTGCCCCTCCCGGGGCCGCACGAGCGCAGAGGAGCAGACGGCATGAGTGGACCGGTCACGGTCACGCAGGAGACGTTCGCCGACGTCGTCGACGGCAACGACATCGTGCTGCTCGACTTCTGGGCCGCCTGGTGCGGCCCGTGCCGGTCGTTCGCCCCGGTCTTCGAGCGGGCGGCCCAGGACAACCCCGACATCGTGTTCGGCAAGGTGGACACCGAGGCCGAGCGCGAGCTCGCCGCCGCCTTCGGCATCACCTCCATCCCCACCATCGTGGCGGTGCGCGACCAGACCGTCGTGTTCTCGCAGCCCGGTGCGCTGCCTGCCCCGGCGCTGGCCCAGCTCGTCGAGGCGGTGCGCGGGCTCGACATGGACGCCGTCCGGCAGTCGTCCACGAACGACCTCGAGGTCGATGTCGACGAGATGGAGCGCGTGCTGGCGGCCGGTGGCGTCGTCATCGACGTGCGGGAGCCCGACGAGTTCGCCAGCGGGCACGTCCTCGGCACCCGCCCGGTGCCGCTCGGGTCGGTGCCCCAGGTCGCTGCGGAGCTGCCGCGTGACCGGCCGGTCCTCGTCGTGTGCCGCAGTGGCCGACGCAGTCTCGACGCCGCGCACTACCTGGTGCAGCAGGGCATCGACGCCAAGTCGGTCGCCGGGGGCGTCGTCGCCTGGCAGGGGAGCGGGCGGCCGCTGCAGCGGTAGCCCGGCCCGGCCCCGCGGTCGGACGGCGACGAGCCCGCCGGCGAGCACCGGTGGTGGCGGCGCGAGCGGGCTCGTCGCGGACCGCTCCCGGCCGTCCGGTCAGGAGCGGATCAGGATCAGGATCAGATGTCGTAGTACATCGCGAACTCGTACGGGTGCGGGCGCAGCCGCATCTGCGCGATCTCGGTCTCGCGCTTGTACTCGATCCAGGTGGAGATGAGGTCCTCGGTGAAGACCCCGCCCTCCTGCAGGTACTCGTTGTCCTGCTCGAGCGCGTCGAGCACCGCGTCGAGCGAGGCCGGCACCTGCGCGACGTCCGCGAGCTCGTCCGGAGGCAGCTCGTAGAGGTCCTTGTCGACCGGCGTCGGCGGCTCGATCTTGTTGCGGACGCCGTCGAGGCCGGCCATGAGCATCGCCGAGAAGGCGAGGTACGGGTTGCCCGACGGGTCGGGGCAGCGGAACTCCAGGCGCTTGGCCTTGGGGTTGTTGCCGGTGATCGGGATGCGGATGCAGGCGGACCGGTTGCGCTGCGAGTACACCAGGTTGACCGGCGCCTCGAAGCCCGGCACCAGGCGGTGGTAGCTGTTGATCGTCGGGTTGGTGAACGCCAGCAGCGACGGCGCGTGGTGCAGCAGGCCGCCGATGTAGTGGCGCGCGGTGTCGGAGAGCCCGGCGTAGCCGACCTCGTCGTAGAACAGCGGCGCGCCGTCCTTCCACAGCGACTGGTGGCAGTGCATGCCGGAGCCGTTGTCGCCCATGATCGGCTTCGGCATGAAGGTGGCCGTCTTGCCGTGCGCCGCTGCGGTGTTCTTGATCAGGTACTTGAAGAGCATGAGGTTGTCGGCGCTCTTCAGCAGCGTGTCGAACTTGTAGTTGATCTCGGCCTGGCCCGCGGAGCCGACCTCGTGGTGGCCGCGCTCGACCACGAGGCCGGCGGCCTCGAGGTTGATCGCCATCTCGTCGCGCAGGTCGGCGTAGTGGTCGGTCGGCGGGACGGGGAAGTAGCCGCCCTTGTAGCGCGGCTTGTAGCCCTTGTTGCCGCCGGGCAGCTCCTTGCCGGTGTTCCAGGCCGCCGCCTCCGCGTCGATGTAGTAGTAGCTCGACTCGGGCGTGGAGTCGTAGCGGATCGAGTCGAAGACGTAGAACTCGGCCTCGGCGCCGAAGAACGCTGTGTCGGCGACGCCCGAGCCGGCCAGGTAGGCCTCGGCCTTCTTGGCGACGTTGCGCGGGTCGCGCGAGTACGGCTCGCCGGTCAGCGGGTCGTGGATGAAGAAGTTGAGGATCAGCGTCTTGCGGGTGCGGAACGGGTCGAGGACCGCCGTCGCCGGGTCGGGCAGCAGCTGCATGTCGGACTCGTGGATCTGCTGGAAGCCGCGGATCGACGAGCCGTCGAAGCCCAGGCCGTCGGTGAAGACGTCCTCCACGAAGGAACCGGCCGGCACGGTGAAGTGCTGCATGATGCCGGGCAGGTCGCAGAAGCGGACGTCGACCATCTCGACGCCCTCCTTCTTGATGTAGCTCAGGACCTCGTCGGAGCTGGTGAACAAGGACGTCCTCCGGGTAGAGAGAGGCGCGGCCAGCGGCCGTGCGGAACGGGGAGCAGTCTGCTGTGCGGCTGTGACCCCCCGGTGTCTCGTGTGTTTCGCGCCGGTTACGCGGCTGCCGGGTGGCCGCGACGGGCGCGGCACTGCGGCCGAGGTTAGCCTGCGATCATGAGGAGCGGCACGGCGGAGGAGCACCAGCACCGAGGGGCCGATCTCGGGCTTCCGGCGAGCGGACCCGGGTCGGTCGCGTCCGTGCGCTCCCGGGTGGTCGCCTTCGTGCTCGACGTGCTGTCCGGCATCGCCCTCGGTGGCGGGATCGTCGCGGTGTTCCTCGGCGACGTCACCGAGCTCGAGCGCGGGCTCGTGCACAACGCCGCCTTCGCGACGCAGGTGGTCGTCCTGCAGGCGCTCACCGGACAGTCGCTCGGCATGCGGCTGGTCGGCATCCGGGTGCTGCGGCCGGCCTCGCGCGACGACGTCCCGGGCTTGCTGCCGGCCGCCGTCCGCACGGCGCTGTTGATGCTGCTCGTGCCGGCCCTGGTCTACGACCGCGCCGGGAGGGGGCTGCACGACCGCGCGGCGGGCACCGTGATCGTCCGGGCCTGACGCCGTCCCGGGGCTGACCGGGCAGACCCGTCACGCCGGCGTGTCCGACGGCGACGCACCGGGTCTCGCGTGCCGCCGGGTCAGCGGACCTTGCCGCCGCGGGGGACGCGTGCCCCCTTGGGCAGCGGGCCCTTCGGGATCGGCAGCGGGTTCGACGGCAGGGCCTTGAGCATGGCGTCGAGCTCGTTCACCCGCTTGCCCTTGAGGTTCTTCGGCAGCTTCGCGAAGTGCTTCTCGAGGCCGCGCAGCGGCACCTGGCCGTCGGCGTCGCCCACCAGCACCTCGTAGACCGGCGTGTCGCCGACGACGCGGGTCAGCCGGCGCTTCTCGTTGCCGATGAGGTTCTTGGTGCCGCGGTGGACGCCGCTCGGCCCGGGCTCGGCGACGAGCACGATGCCGGGTCGGCCGACGACGCGGTGCACCAGCTCCTGCTCCCGGTTGATGCCGACGGCCGGCGTCACGCGCCAGTCGCCCCGCATCGAGTTGAGGATGGC